>CAZBKX010000467.1:0-2348 GCA_964492535.1 uncultured Rhodoferax sp.
TGGTGGGCGCTAGGCGCAGCAGTTCTGGTGGCGCTGGCGGTGGGACGCGTCTCAAAACATGCCGTGATTCGCGAGGATACCGCCATCGGCATCCTTTTTGCCAGCATGTTTGCCCTGGGCATCGCCCTGATTTCCACGGTCCGCAGCTACACCGTTGACTTGAGTCATTTTCTTTTTGGCGATGTGTTGAGCATATCAGCGCGTGACCTGAAATTAACCATCGTATTTGGTTTATTGATTTTGTTGGTAATATTTTTCTTTTACAAGGAATTTCTTGTTTTATCTTTTGACCCCGTGCTGTCAGCCACCCTTCGTCTTCCATCAGGTTTGCTTAATAACCTCCTTTATGTGCTGATGGCGCTGACGGTTTCAGTTGCCATGCAAACCGTTGGCGTGGCTCTGATGGTAGCCATGCTGGTCACTCCTGCGGCGACCGCCTCGCTTCTAACACGCCGTTTATGGCAGGGGATGCTGGTTTCGGCGGCAATTGGTGCACTTTCGGCGGTGATCGGGTTGTACTTAAGCTACTATTTCAATATTGTCTCTGGATCTGCCATTGTCCTTACGGCAACGTTCATTTTCTTGCTGGTTTTCATTTTCCAACCCCATCGTGGACTTGCATGGAAAAGAAAGCAGCCCTGACTGGCGCCAGGTGTCGCACTTAGGAGTAGTGTAAAAATAAGTTCCGCACTTTAAAAACCGATCTCAGATACAACCCGGCACAAAGCGTGGCCGGATCGTGTAGTTCCAATTGGGGCAGGTAGAGTGCCGCTGCATGTTCAAACCCTGGATCACATCATCTTCCACTTTGATGCCGCGCTCATAAACCTGGTCTACCAGGAAGGCGGCTACCTGCAGTCCTTTTCGACTGGTGGTACCTCGAATGTAGGCGAGCATTGTCTCCAAAGTTCGTAAGGGCTTGCCCGCCCAATTAAGACTGACCGGACCGAACAAGCGGTGTTCGATTGGGTTCCACTTGGAGGCATTTTTTGGATAGTGGCAGACCATCACTTCCAAACCAAGTCGATCAGCCAACTGTTCTTGCAGTTGGAGCTTCCACAAGCGTGAACGCCATCCATTACTGCCGCCGCCATCGCAGAGCGTCAAGAGACCCGGTGCATTGGGAAAATCGTATTGTCCAAAGGTTTTCCACCAGCGGGCGATCATCTCGACTGCGAATTGGGCCGTGTCAGCTGATTGACTGACATAGATGTAGCCACGATTGTGGTTCAAGTCATAGATGCCATAGGGAACTGCTTTGCAGATGGCCTCTGATTCGAAATCATGATCGTTTACCACTTCAGCTGCCTGACACCAACACCGTCCAGCGTTCTTGAAATCGCCTATCAGCTCCTTTTTCTTGGCATCTACGCTGATCACGGGCCAGCCATGGCTCAAAAAGAGCAGTTTTTGCGCATCAATGTACTCAAACTGCGTGTTCCGATCCGGATGCTGCGCTCCAGCCAGCCGTTTGGAGTTGACCTTGAGTGAGAAGTCGGCTTTCTTCAATAAGCGCCCGACTGTTTTTGGACAAGCCGGATGCCCGCTCGTTCTCAACCTTTCACTCAAATGACGCAAGCTGCTGCGCACCCATTTCTGTTCACTCATCGGATTACCTGCCGTTTCAGGAGCAACGATCTCTTGCAGTGCGCTTTCTATCGTCGGGTCTTTTTTTCAACCTTGGGACGTCCGCCACCCGCAGAACGCACCTGCTCCATCGGGCGGTTGACCAGATCTTCTTCCAACTCTTGCTGCCCGCGCTCAATCGTCTTTTCATCCATCCCGGTGATCTGCGAGAGTAGGCGCACACCACCATAGCCATGCCGGTTCGCTTCTACTGCCACAAACCAGCGTCGCTGTTGTTCATCCAACCGGCTCACCAGCAAATTGATCTGCTTGTGAACTTTCTTATCAGAATGTTCTCCTGTTCCTTGACAGTGCGCACATTGACAGACATGTACTTCTGAGATCGGCATTTGTCACTCCGAGGCAATCAACCTTTTGCTGTATTCTAATCGGTCTTCTCTCTCGGACCCTAAGAAACGGAAGTTGTTTTTACACAAGAACTAAGGAGGTCAATCATGACTGATCAGAAACATCTGAGCACAAGATTCTCCATCGTCATCAATCTCCTCACCCTCATCCTGCTGTTGTTTTCCCCCTTTCTGACTTCAGGGGATTGGAGATGGGGCCTGGGCTGGCTCTATACCGGTTCCATGATTCTATATACGTTCATCAGCCGCATCATTGCCATCCGCCTTCACCCAGGCTTCGCCCGTGAAAGAGCCACCGCCAGCGCGATGCAAGATACCAAGAGTTGGGACAAATGGATCGTGCCGCTCATCGCC
>CAZBKX010000468.1:0-4737 GCA_964492535.1 uncultured Rhodoferax sp.
CAGATCTGCCCGGCATTGAACTGCTTGACGAACATGATGCGCCCCACCGCCTTTTCCAGCGGGTAGTTGGGGTCGATGATCGCCGGGGCCTTGCCCCCCAGCTCCAGCACTACCGGGGTGAGGTTCTGGGCCGCGGAGGCCATCACCGAGCGGCCGGTCTGGCCGGAGCCGGTGAATACCAGCAGGTCAAAGGGAATTCTGGAAAACTCGATGCCGACACCGCCGGTCTCCTCGAAAAACTTCAGCTTGTCCTCGGGCAGGTACTTGGGGGAAATCCGCATCAGCAGGCGGGTGAGGTTGATGGAGTTTTCCGACATCTTGACCATCGCGCGGTTGCCGGCGGCAAACGCGGCGGCCAGCGGCATGAAACTCAGGTTGATGGGGAAGTTCCAGGGCACGATGGCGCCCACCACGCCCAGGGGCTGGGGAATCACGCGGTTGCTGGCCCCAAAGAAGTTTTTCAGGTCGACGCTGCGCCGCTGGGGCTTCATCCATTTTTTCAGGTGCTTGAGGGCGTGATCGACGCCGTCCATGACGCTGAAAATCTCGGCAAACTGGGTCTCATGGCGCGAGCGGTTGCCGTAGTCGGCGCTGATGGCGTCAATGATGGCGTCGCGGTTGTCGCGGATGAAGGCCTTGAGCGCGAGCAGGTCGGCGCGGCGCTCCGCCAGGCTGGGGTAGGGGTGGGCCAGGTAGGCCGCGCGTTGCAGCTTCAGGGTGGCGTTGAGCTCGGCGCGAATGGCCTCAGGCGATGCGGCGGGATATGCGACAGGAGATGCGGGCGTGGCGCTCATGATGCGTAGCCCGGGTCCATGCGGTCGAGCTTGCGCAGCAGGGCCGGCCAGGCCAGTGCGGCGCCCATGCCGGCGGTGGCCACCTTCATCACGCTGGCAATGCCGGCCACGATTTGGGGATTGACGTGAATCAACTCGCCCCCGCCAGCCTGGGCGTCGATCTGGATACGGCAGGTGTTCTCAAAGATGTACATGGACAGGAATGCATCGGGAATAGTTTTACCGATGGTCAACAAACCGTGGTTGCGCAGCATCAAATAGTTGGCGTCGCCCAGGTCAGCCTGCAGGCGGGGTTGTTCTTCGTCACGCAGGGCCACGCCTTCGTAGTCGTGGTAGGCCAGCGAGCCCAGCACAAAGGTGGATTGCTGGCTGAGGGGCAGCACACCGCCCTTTTGCGCGCTCACGGCCACCCCGGCGCGGGTGTGGGTGTGCAGCACGCAGCCGGCGTCCTCACGCCCCTGGTGGATGCAGCTGTGGATGGTGAAGCCGGCCGGGTTGACCGGAAAGGGCGAGTCGCTGAGCTTGTTGCAGTCCTGGTCGATCTTGACCAGGCTGGAGGCGGTGATCTCGTCAAACATCAGCCCGTACGGGTTGATCAAAAAGTGATGTTCGGGGCCAGGGATGCGGGCCGAGACGTGGGTGAACACCAGGTCGCTCCAGCCATAAGCGGCAACGAGCCGGTAGCAGGCGGCGAGGTCGCAACGCAGTTGCCATTCTTCGGCACTGACTTGGTCTTTGAGGCAGGGGATGTTCATGGGTCTTCCTTGGAGTGGGGGGCGTGGGCGTTGGTTTGGCAAGATAAACCACGAAGGGTAGACCTGCAAGTGGTGTTTGCCTGTCCGCCACTGGACAGGCAAGGGTTTCTCCCGAGATGGCTAGCGCTTGAACGCCACCACCTCCTGGCGTTGCTCGCCCAGACCTTCAATGCCCAGGGTCATCACATCGCCTTTTTTGAGGAACAAGGGCGGCTTCATGCCCATGCCCACGCCGGGCGGTGTGCCGGCGGTGATGACGTCGCCCGGCATCAGGGTCATGAACTGGCTCACATAGCTCACGATCTTGGCCACGCTGAAAATCATGGTTTAGGTGCTGCCGGTCTGGACCCGCTGGCCGTTCAGGTCGAGCCACATGGCCAGCTTTTGGGGGCGGGGCACTTCATCGCGGGTGACCAGCCAGGGGCCCAGCGGGCCAAAGGTGTCGCAGCCCTTGCCTTTGTCCCAGGTGCCGTCGCGCTCGATCTGTTATTCGCGCTCGCTGATGTCGTTGATGTTGCAGTAGCCGGCCACATGGCTCAAGGCGTCTTTTTGCGAGACATACCGGGCGCGGGTGCCCATGACCACGCCCAGCTCTACCTCCCAGTCTGATTTTTTGGAGCCTTTGGGCAACATCACCGGGTCATGGGGGCCCTGGGTGCAGGTGGTGGCTTTCATGAACACTATCGGCTCAGGCGGCATCGGCATGTCCGCCTCGGCGGCGTGGTCGGCGTAGTTCAGCCCAATGGCGATGAATTTGCCAACCCCGCTGACTGGTGAGCCCAGGCGGGGCTGGCCTTTGACCAGGGGTGGTTTTTCGGGTTTGAGTTTGTGCAATTTGGCCAGGGCAGCGTCGCCGAATTGATCCGGGCCAATGTCTTGGACCACGGCGCTCAAGTCGCGCAGTTGGCCTTGTGCATCGATCAGGCCGGGCTTTTCCTGGCCCGGGTTTCCGTAACGAACGAGTTTCATGAAGGTAGTCTGGAGTGAAGGGTTGGGGGTCAGGCGCTGGGGTGTTGGGGTGCCTGGACGTTTCGGGGTTATGGGCTGATTGAGGGGTTTTGGGCGGGTTATGCGGGTTGGCTGGCTCGGGGTTTTGCCGGCAGTGCGGTTCATGGATTTGGTCAAGGGGGCACAATACCGGGCTTTTTTAACTCGCGGGAAAACACGCATGATGCAACTTCATTTTGTAAAACAGGGCCAAGGTCCGTTGGTCGTCTTGAGCCATGCGCTGGGGTGCGACTTGACCATGTGGGGCGGTGTGGCGGCCGCGCTGGAGGACCGCTACACGGTGCTGCGCTATGACCAGCGTGGCCATGGCCGTTCTGCCGCGCCGGACAGCGCCTACAGCATGGATGATCTGGCCGATGACGCTGCCGAATTGATCCGCGCCCAGGGCATGGGGCCAGCGCATTTTGTCGGCTTGTCGATGGGCGGTATGACCGCCCAGGCCTTGGGCGCTCGCTACCCCCAACAAGTGCGCAGCCTGACCATTGCCAACTCGGCCAGTCACTATGACGCAGCGGCACGGGCCATGTGGCAAACCCGCATCGATACAGTGCTGGCCCAGGGTGTCTCACCCATTGCCGAAGGCGCCATGCAGCGCTGGTTCACACCCGAGTTTCGTGCTGACGCTCTTGGCGGCAGCGCCCGCGTGGCGGCCTTGCGCGCCGTGCTGGAAGCCACTGCCCCCGCGCCCTATGCGCAGGCGTGCGATGCCGTGGCCCGCATTGATCTGGCGGCCGGCAATGCCCGCATTACTTGCCCGACACTGGTGATTGCCGGCAGCCGCGACGAGGCCACACCGCCCGCCATGTCGCAGGCCATTGCCAGCAGCATTGCCGGCGCGCAGCTGCAAAGCCTGGACGCCGCGCACCTGAGCGCCGTGGAGCAGCCCGAGGCCTTTGCCCGCCTGCTAGCCAACTTTTGGCAGGCTCTTTAAACCCCGCCTGCCGCTTCAAAGCAAGGGGGTGGTGAGCAGCAGGGCCGCAAAGGCCCGGGCGGCGGCGCTGCGTGAGGCACCGCGTCGCCACAAAATCCCGGCGGTGCGCACCACCCGGGGGTCGGTCAGTTCAATGGTGTGCAAATCCGGTGCCTGGCGTGCGGCCCGTTCGGGCACGATGCTGGCCAAATCGCAGTAGCGGCACACCCCCAGCAAGGACTCAACCGAATCCATCTCCACTCTGACCACGGGTGTGACGCCAGCCTGGCGCAGGCTGGCCTCAATCAGCCGGCGCGTGGTAAAAACCCGCGGCAGCAGTGCCAGCGGCACGCCCGCCAGGGCCTTCATGGCGAGTGTGCTTCGCCGTGCCAAGGGATGCGAAGGCCGGACCACCAGCAGCATGCGCTCGTCAAACAGCGGTTCGGTTTCAATCTCTTCGTGTTCGGTGGGGTGGAAGGCAATGCCCAGGTCCAGCTCCCCACGCAGCAGCAAGGTCTCAATGGCGCCGGCGCGCAAGTCGCGCGCCTCCACCATCACGCCAGGGTGAGCCAGGCTGAAAGCGGCCACCGTGGCGGGCACCACCGTGTTCAGAAACGTAGGAAAAGCCCCCACCGTCAGCGTGCCGGATTGCAGCCCGCTCAGGTCGGCCAGCGCCATGCGGCCGGCTTCAATTTCTTTCAGGGCCCGGGTCGCATAAACGCGAAATTCGGACCCGGCCTGCGAGAGTTTCAGGCCCCGCCCCAGGCGGTCGAACAGGGTCACGTCCAGCTCCTGTTCCAGCTGGCGCAGGCCGTGCGACAAGGTGGACTGGGTCACGAACAGATTGTGTGCGGATTGCGTCAGATGCTCGGTCTGAGCGATGTCGAGAAAGTAGCGGAGTTGGCGGATTTCCATGGGAGGATGGTACTTGAATCGTTCGAGTTCATCGAACGATTTGTGCCAAATAAATCATTGGAAGCCTGGCCTGTTTACCTTTAATCTTCAGCTGTTTTTTACTTCTGAACCAAGGGTCGCATTCATGACAAGTCGTTTTCCGATTGAGCGCATCGAGGCGCGGATTCTGGATATTCCTACCATCCGTCCGCACAAGTTGTCGTTTGGCTCAATCAGCCGCCAGAGCCCCGTCATTGTCCAGTTGTGGCTGGCCAACGGCGCGTGCGGGTTTGGCGAGGCGGCCACGATTGGTGGTCCGTCGTGGAACGAGGAGTCACCCGAAGGCATCCAGCACGCCATCAACACCTACCTGGCG
>CAZBKX010000469.1:0-2226 GCA_964492535.1 uncultured Rhodoferax sp.
GTTCATGGTTTACCTGTTTAATTTAATCGAATCGTTCGATTTGGTCAATTGTCTATTGTCTTCATGTATTCAATCCGCAAGGCTCTGGGATAATCATGACCCATGAGCGGTAACACTTTTGGAAATCTATTCGCAGTCACCAATTTTGGTGAATCCCACGGCCCGGCCATTGGCTGCGTGATTGACGGCTGCCCGCCGGGTATGAGCTTGTGCGAGGCTGACATCCAGACGGATCTGGATCGCCGCCGGCCCGGCACCTCCAAGTTCGTCACGCAGCGCAATGAGCCCGATGCCGTCGAGATTTTGTCGGGTGTGTACGAGGGCAAAACGACCGGCACACCGATTTGTCTGCTGATCAAGAACACCGATCAGCGCAGCAAGGACTACGGCAACATCCTGCAGACCTTTCGCCCCGGTCATGCGGATTACACCTATTTTCAGAAATACGGCATTCGGGACCCGCGCGGTGGCGGGCGTTCATCCGCCCGGCTCACCGCGCCCATGGTGGCAGCCGGTGCGGTGGCCAAGAAGTGGTTGTTTGAGAAGTACGGTACGGTCTTTCGGGGCTGCATGACGCAAATCGGCGAGCAGGCCATTGGGTTTGAGTCGTGGGATTTGGTGTCCACCAACCCATTTTTTGCCCCTGTGGCTGATGTCTCGGCGCTGGAGGTCTACATGGAGGCCTTGCGCAAAGGGGGCGATTCATGTGGGGCGCGCATCCGCGTCTCGGCCTCCCATGTGCCGGTGGGCCTGGGTGAACCCTTGTTTGACAAGATGGATGCCGATATCGCTTACGCCATGATGGGCATCAATGCCGTCAAGGGCGTGGAAATTGGTGCCGGCTTTGCCAGCGTGACTCAGCGCGGCACCACGCACGGCGACTCCCTCTCGCCCCAAGGCTTCATGTCCAACAACTCGGGTGGGCTGTTGGGTGGCATCAGCACCGGGCAAGACCTCGAGGTGTCCATTGCCATCAAGCCGACCAGTTCGATCCTGACTCCCCGCGAGTCGATTGACATGGCGGGCCAGTCCACCGAGGTCATCACCAAAGGCCGGCATGACCCCTGCGTGGGCATTCGGGCTACACCCATTGCCGAGGCCATGCTGGCGCTGGTGGTGATGGAGCACGCGCTCAGGCACCGCGCTCAGTGCGGTGATGTGGTGGCGGGTCTGGCGCCCATCAGGGCTTCAAGTACCGGCTAAACCACACCGCCGCCTGACGCGCTACTTCATCCAGCGCGCCCGCTTCCTCAAACAGGTGCGTGGCGCCGGGGATGATGCTCAACTCCTTGGTTCCGCTGAGGCGAGCATAGGCTTGGCGGTTCAGTTCAATCACCTCTTCATCCCTGCCACCCACCAGCAGTAAGGTGGGCGCTGTAACACGGGCCAAATCATGCTTGCCCGCCAGGTCGGGGCGGCCTCCGCGCGACACCACGGCGCTGACCAGGGGGCCAAGCGTGGCAGCCGCCTGCAATGCCGCAGCTGCGCCCGTGCTGGCACCAAAGTAGCCCGTCGGCAAGCTGCTCGTGGCTTCAAACAAGCGCGCCCATCGCGTGGCCTTCAGCAAGCGCTGCGTGAGCAGGTTGATGTCAAAGCGGGTCTGGTAGTCGAGGTCTTCAGCGACGGTGAGCAGGTCCATGAGCAGGGTGCCCACGCCTTTGGCGTGCAGCGCGCGGGCCGCCTGGTTGTTGCGCGGGCTGTGGCGGCTGCTGCCGCTGCCATGGGCGAACAAGACCAGGCCGGTGGGCTTGGGGGGGAGCTCCAGCAGGCCTTCGATGTGAACACCATTGACCGGGATCTGGACGAGTTGCGAGTCGTTGGGTTTCATGGGGCAATCTGTGAGCGGCTCAGGCGCCCAGGGTGACGGGAATGCGTCTGCGCCCGAACGTGCCGCCCTTTGCGCCAAAGCGGCCTGCCAACGCCGTGCCACAGTCCGGGCAGCAGCCACTGGCATCCAGCCGGTACTGTTTGATCTGGTACCAGTCGCGCACGATCAGGGCCGTCTGGCAATGGGTGCACAGCGTGGTGTCTCCTTCGGTATGGTGCACGTTGCCGGTGTAGACATGGTGCAGCCCCTCATCGAGCGCGATCTGGCGCGCGCCAATCAGGGTGGCGGGCGGTGTGGCGGGCACATCCGGCATTTTGTGGTCGGGGTGAAAGGCCGAGAAGTGCAGGGGTACGTCAGGCCCGAGTTCTTTTCTGACCCAGCGGCTCAGGGCTGTGATT
>CAZBKX010000470.1:0-1800 GCA_964492535.1 uncultured Rhodoferax sp.
GTGTTTGCAGGCGAAGAGTACGGCACCGGGTCAAGCCGCGACTGGGCGGCCAAAGGCACCCAGTTGCTGGGCATCAAGGCCGTGGTGGCCAAGAGTTTTGAGCGCATTCACCGCAGTAACCTGGTCGGTATGGGTGTGCTGCCCCTGCAGTTTCGCCCAAACGACAGCTGGCAAAGCCTGGAACTCACCGGCAATGAGTGCATTGACGTCCACCCGGATCCCGAGCTGCGCCCCCAAAGCGATGCGCTGCTGGTGATCACCCGCGCAGATGGCAGCCGCGTGACCGTCACCGTGCTGCTGCGCATCGACACCCCGATCGAGGTGGATTACTACCGGGCGGGGGGCATTCTGCCATTTGTTCTGCGGCAGCTGTTGCAGGGCTGAGGCGGTCGCTGGCACAGTCAATCTATCGCTGCCCCCACGAAGATTGCCTACTGTCATGCGCCTTACCCCAGAACAGATCCAGGCCATTCGCCAGACCGCGCAGCGCATCCTGGGACCCGACGCGCGGGTCAGCCTGTTTGGCTCCAGAGGGCTGGACGAGCGCAAGGGCGGTGACATCGACCTGTTTTTTGAGACGAACCTGGCCCTTGACAACCGGGCCAAGACCATTTGCCGGCTCAGCGGTGCGCTCACCATGGCCCTGGGTGACCGAAAAATCGACGTCATCCTCAAAGACATCAACACACCCACATCCGCTATTTTTGACATCGCCAAACGAACCGGAGTTCCCTTTTGAGCTTGGCCTGCAGTTCACCAGCCCGCCCGAGCCCACCCAAGCCCCCACGGATGCGGACCTCGCGCAAAGCGACGAAGTCCAGCTCACCCCCGCCATACGAGCCAATGCACAAGAGCTGGGCAAAAACCCGGTAGCCATCAACAACTGGGTGCGCAACACCATCGAATACACCCCCACCGCTGGTGCCATCCAAAGCGCCCAAGACACCTTGGATAAAAAGCGCGGCAACGCCACAGACACCGCCAGCCTGCTCATCGCCTTGCTGCGTGCCAGTGGCATCCCCGCACGCTACCAGTTTGGCACCATAGACCTGCCCGCTGCCGCCGCACAAAACTGGGTAGGTGGCGCCACCAAGCCTGAGGCCGCACAACAACTCCTAGCCCAAGGCGGCATAGCCACCCGGGGCGTGGTCAGCGGTGGGCAAATAGCCAGCATACGCCTGGAGCACGTCTGGGTACAAGCCTATGTGCACTGGGCCCCAGGGCGTGGTGCCAAAGACGGAGGCGCCAAACTCACCCCCCCACAGCACCCCTACCCCAATGCCGCCCTCAACGCCTGGGTGCCGCTAGATGCCAGCTACAAACAATACAGCTATGCAGCGGGCATGGACCTCAAGACCGCAGTGCCGCTAGACGCCAACGCACTCCTGAGCGCAGCCCAAACCGGTGCCACCGTGAACGCAGCGCAAGGCTGGGTACAAAACCTTAACCAAGCGGCCGTTCAAAGCCAGCTCAACGCCTACCAAGCCCGCCTCAAAACCTACATCGACTCCACCCCCACGGGCACCACCAGCACCGTGGGTGATGTCATCGGTAAAAAAGTCATCCCTGATCAATCCCAACCCCTGCTCGCAGGCAGCCTGCCCTACGCCGTAGTGCAACTGGCCAGCCAAAGCAGCACCGTGCCCGCCGCCCTGCAGCACAAGTTCACCTACAAGCTGTACGCCAGCCAGCTCGACCAAGCTATTGAGAGCCCCCTGCTGAGCTTCACCGAGAAGACTAGTAGATCGTTCCGCCAATCAGATTACGAATTGACCGATAATAGCCTTGGTTCGTTCGTAA
>CAZBKX010000471.1:0-5431 GCA_964492535.1 uncultured Rhodoferax sp.
GCTGAGGTAAATGCCGAGAAAATTCTTTGGGGAACACAACCCCGATAGCTAAATTGGCCCTCCCACACCGACTCGTAGCCCGAATGGACTCCATTGGTGTTGCCGATGAGATCGCACGTTAAACAGCGCTGCTGAGCGTGAGCTCAGACAAGCAATTTCTGTGGGGCACCCCAGCTCCTGGCATTGTGGGTTTACACATCAACTGGAGGAAATCGATGGACATTGTTCCCCTCTACAAGCGCGTGATTGGCCTGGACGTGCATCAGGCGCAAATCACGGGTCGCGCCATCACGGAGCAGCCCGATGGCAGCGTTACCTATGAGCGGCGCGAATTTGGCGGCTTCAAGCGGGACCGCAAGGCCCTGTCCGAGTGGGCACGTTCGGTTAGTCCGGACGTCGTAGCCAACCTTGGTTTCAGTCCCCGGATTGCCCTGGAGATTGATGGCGTCTCGGCGATCCTGGATGTGGTGGATCTCAGATTGATCCGACAAACCATTGAGGCCAGTCTCAAAACCGCCTGACGGCCGGCGACCCAACCCTCACAAGGGTTGAGCATCACTCACTCAACCCGTGAAATGCGGGTCGGTTTGAAGCCCAAGTCAGCCGTCTTGCCTTTGCGAGCCCGAACCGCCCGGGCGTTGTTGAGACTGCGAATCTCCAACGTTTCCTCCCGCTCCTTGGCACCGCGCCCGATGCCTTCAATCTTGATGCTGCGGGTGTAGGCAGCGGCACCGGCCAGCGTGTCTTTGGCCTCCAAATCGATCAGCATCAGGCCGCGCCCGCCATTGGCCATGGTTTTGAGTTCGCTGATCTCAAAGGTCAGGATGCGCCCGCCTGTGGAGGCGCAGGCCACATGGGTGGCCTGCGGCACGGGTACCGAGCCCGCCACGCTGGCCACAGGTGAAGGCCGGCACAGCACTTCGCCCTCAAAACAGGTGACAAACGACTTGCCCGCCTTGAGCCGCGAGGTCATGTTTTCCACGGTTGCCATAAAACCATAGCCCCCCGAACTGCTGAGCAACAGACTGGCACTGCCCGGCCCGGCGTAGTAATACAGCAACTCGGTCCCCGCCTCCAGCTCAATCAGGCTGGTCAGCGGCTGACCGTCACCGCGCGCGCCGGGCAAGAGCGCCACGGCCACCGAGTAAATGCGGCCATTGGAGCCAAAGGCCAGCAGGGTGTCGACGGTGCGGCACTCAAACGTGCCATACAGAGCATCACCCGCCTTGAAACTGTATTCCGGCGGAGCACCTGCCGCAGCACCCGTGCGGTCTCGGGCCCAGCCCTTTTGCGCACGTACCCAGCCTTTTTGGCTGACCACCACCGTCACGGGTTCATCCAGCACCTTGACTTCCAGGACGGCTTTTTTCTCGGCCTGAATCAGGGTGCGGCGCGGATCGGCAAAGGTTTTGGCATCCGCCTCGATTTCCTTGATCATCAGACGGCGCAGGGTGGCCGGGTTGGCCAAAATGTCTTCGAGCTTCTTTTGCTCTTCGCGCAGGCCGCTCAACTCCTGCTCGATTTTGATCGCCTCCAGCCGGGCGAGTTGGCGCAGGCGGATCTCCAGAATATCTTCCGCTTGCCGATCCGAGAGCTTGAAGCGCTCCATCAGAGCGACTTTCGGCTCATCCGACTGGCGAATGATGGCAATCACCTCGTCAATATTGAGCAGCACCAGTTGGCGCCCCTCCAGAATGTGAATGCGGTCCAGCACCTTGTTCAGGCGGTGGTGGGTGCGCCGCTCCACCGTGATCTGGCGAAACTCGATCCACTCGGTCAGCATCTGGCGCAGGGACTTTTGCGTGGGCCGCCCGTCGAACCCGATCATGGTCAGGTTCAGCGGTGCGGAGGTCTCCAGGCTGGTGTGGGCCAGCAGGGTGGTGATCAGCTCCTGTTGCAGCACCCGGCTGGTCTTGGGCTCGCAGACCAGGCGCACGGCCGCGTCCTTGCTGGACTCATCACGCACCACATCCAGCACCGACAGCAGCGTGGCCTTGAGCTGGTTTTGCTCCAGCGACAAGGCTTTCTTGCCGGCCTTGATCTTGGGGTTGCTCAACTCTTCAATTTCTTCAAGCACACGCTGGGTGCTCACGCCGGGTGGCAACTCGGTCACCACCAGCTGCCATTGCCCGCGCGCCAGTTCTTCGATCTTCCAGCGCGCACGCACTTTCAGAGACCCTCGCCCGCTGCGGTACGCATCGCCAATGTCGGCTGCACTGCTGATGATTTGACCGCCGCCGGGGTAGTCGGGGCCGGGCACCAGCGCAAACAACTCATCCTCGGGCAAGGTGGGTGACTTGATCAGCGCCACGCAGGCATCGGCAATCTCACGCAAGTTGTGGCTGGGAATCTCGGTGGCCAAGCCCACGGCGATGCCGCTGGCCCCATTGAGCAGGGCAAACGGCAGACGCGATGGCAGCTGGCGCGGCTCCACGGTGGAGCCATCGTAGTTGGGGGTGAAATCCACCGTGCCTTCGTCAATCTCGTCAAGCAAGAGGCTGGTGATTTTGGCCAGGCGGGCCTCGGTGTAACGCATGGCCGCGGCGCCATCGCCATCCCGCGACCCAAAGTTGCCCTGGCCGTCAATCAGCGGGTAGCGCAAGGAGAAGTCTTGCGCCATGCGCACCGCTGCGTCATACACCGACGAGTCTCCGTGCGGGTGAAATCGGCCCAGCACGTCACCCACCACGCGCGCAGACTTGACCGGCCGGGCGCCGTTGTTGCCATTGGCCCCGCCAAAGCCCAGGCCCATGCGCGACATGGAATACAAAATGCGCCGCTGCACCGGCTTTTGGCCATCGCACACATCGGGCAATGCACGGCCCTTGACCACGCTCAGTGCGTATTCAAGGTAGGCCCGTTGGGCGTACGCCGCCAGGTTGGGGGCGTCGCCGCTCTCGTCGGGCGCGGGATTCTCGGGCAAATCCAGTGTCGGTTGGTCACTCATGAAAGCTAATCAGTCTCGGTCTTGGGTGGAAATAGGGGGTTTGGGGTCGGGGCCACGGAGGCGCCCGATGAGATCATGTTGCCGCGGTTCAGGGCACCGCCCTGAAATTGCATGCGCACGCGGGTGGGCGAGTCTCCCTTGCCTGTGAGCATCAGGGATGGCTTGAGCAAGGCGTACAACTGCATCACGGTCTTGACGTAATTCTGGGTCTCTTTGAAATTGGGAATTTTGTTGCCGGCTCGCTGCACCGCCCCTTCACCGGCGTTGTAGGCCGCCAAGGCCAGCTCCAGTTGCCCTGGAAACAGATTGATGAGGTATTGCAAGTAGCGGCTGCCCGCATTGATGTTCACGCCCGGGTCGGTCAGTCGCTTCTCGACCGGGGTGGCTCCACTGCCTGAGACCCCAAACCGTGTGGCGGTATCGGGCATGAGCTGCATCAGCCCAATGGCTCCCTTGGGCGAAACGGCTTGGGCGTCAAATCCGGATTCGGTGGCAATCAAGGCCTGCAACAACTCGTAGTCCAGGCTGTGGGCACTGGCAGCCCGGCGCAAATGGTGCTTGACTACCCGGTACCCGGGCGAGATGTCAAAGAAAACCTGCACCTTGGACGCCGCCGCCGTGTGCGCCAAGGCCTTGGCCGTCTCATCGCTGGCCGTCAAGGCGGCGACTGCGTCCTGGGCGGGGTTGCTTCGGAAATACACCTCGTAACGGTCATTGAGCCGCTCCGGCGCAAAGTGGGCCACGCCCGCTGAGTCCAGGTAACCCCAAATATCCGCCCTCACCGGTTGAATCAAAAAAAAGAGCGCACAAACAAATAAATACGCCGGCCAGAGAACAAAAAGGCTTCGAAACCGCCTGAAATTGACCCACAGAGCAGGCATCAGATATCGATCTCGACCGCATCCCCGTGCAGTTCCATCAACTCGCGCCGGGCCCCGGCTTCGCCCTTGCCCATGAGTTTGGTGATCAGGGCCTCGGTGTGCTCGAAATCAACCGCCCCCAGCATCACGGGCATGAGCCGGCGGGTATCGGGGTTGAGGGTGGTGTCCCACAACTGCTCGGCGTTCATCTCCCCCAAGCCCTTGAAGCGGCTGATGCTCCAGGCGCTCTCCTTCACGCCCTCCTTGCGCAGCTTGTCCAAAATCGCCGTTAACTCGCCGTCGTCCAGCGCGTAGGCCTTGGATGCTGGCTTTTTGCCACGCGCGGGCGCATCCACCCGAAAAAGCGGCGGGCGCGCCACAAAGATGTGCCCGGTCTCGATCAGTTTGGGGAAATGCCTGAAAAACAGCGTCAGCAGCAAGACCTGAATGTGTGAGCCGTCGACGTCCGCGTCACTCAGGATGCAAATCTTGCCGTAGCGCAGACCGCTCAAATCAGGCGTGTCATGGGGGCCATGCGGGTCCACGCCAATGGCCACCGAGATATCGTGAATCTCATTGTTGGCAAACAGGCGGTCACGCTCCACCTCCCAGGTGTTGAGCACCTTGCCGCGCAGGGGCAAAATGGCCTGGCTCTCTTTGTCGCGCCCCATCTTGGCGCTGCCCCCGGCCGAGTCGCCCTCCACCAAAAACACCTCGTTGTGCGCCAGGTCCCGGCTTTCGCAGTCGGTCAACTTGCCCGGCAGCACAGCCACGCCCGAGCCCTTGCGTTTCTCGACCTTTTGGCCCGCCTTTTGACGAAACTGCGCGGCCTTGATGGCCAGTTCGGCCAGCTTCTTGCCGTAATCCACATGCTGACTCAACCACAACTCCAGGGTGGGACGCACAAAACTCGATACCAGCCGCACCGCATCGCGCGAGTTCAGGCGCTCCTTGATCTGCCCCTGAAACTGCGGGTCCAACACCTTGGCCGACAGCACATAACTGGCCCGGGCAAACACGTCTTCGGGCAACAGCTTGACGCCCTTGGGCAGCAGGGAATGCAGCTCAATAAAGCTTTTGACCGCCGTGAACAAGCCATCGCGCAAACCGCTCTCGTGCGTGCCACCGGCGCTGGTGGGAATCAAATTGACGTAGCTTTCACGCACCGGTTGGCCGTCTTCGGTGAAGGCCACACACCAGGAGGCGCCCTCGCCTTCGGCAAAGCTGTCGTGCTGGGCGTCGGCAAAACCGTCGCCTTCAAACATCGGAATCACCAGCTCGCCGCTCAAGGTTTGCAGCAAATAGTCACGCAGGCCGCCTTTAAAGACCCAAACCTGGGTTTCCTTGGTTTTCTCATTCACCAGCGTCACGCTCACGCCCGGCATCAACACGGCCTTGCTGCGCAACAAGTGCACCAGTTGCGCCATGGGCAGGGCCAGCGCCTCAAAGTATTTGGCATCGGGCCAGACCCGCACCGTGGTGCCCGACCTGCGGTCGCCCTCGGCTTGTTTGCGGGCTTGCAGCGGCTCAATCACATCGCCGCCCGAAAACACGAGCCGGGCGACCATGCCCTCGCGGTAGGTAGTGACCTCCAGCCGGGTGGCCAGCGCATTGGTCACGCTCA
>CAZBKX010000472.1:0-1871 GCA_964492535.1 uncultured Rhodoferax sp.
AGTCGATGCGCGCCTGTTTCTCGGCGGCACTGGCCTCGATCTTCAGCTTGGCCCAGCCGGAATCGACCGCGCGGGTCATGCCGCCCATGGCCTCGACTTCCTCGATGATGGCCCAGGCGGCATCGGCCATGTCCTGCGTCAGCTTCTCCATCATGTAGCTGCCGGCCCAGGGATCGACCACGCTGGTGATGTGCGTCTCCTCCTGGATGATCAGCTGCGTGTTGCGGGCGATGCGCGAGCTGGTCTCGGTGGGCAGCGCGATGGCCTCGTCGAAGCTGTTGGTGTGCAGGCTCTGCGTGCCGCCGAAGACCGCCGCCATGGCCTCGATGGTGGTGCGCACCACGTTGTTGTAGGGGTCTTGCTCTGTTAAAGACCAACCGCTGGTCTGGCAGTGGGTGCGCAGCATGAGCGACTTGGGGTTCTTGGCGTCAAAGCCCTTCATGATGCGGCACCACAGCAGGCGCGCGGCACGCATCTTGGCCACCTCCAGATAGAAGTTCATGCCCACCGCCCAGAAGAAGCTCAGGCGCCCGGCAAATTCGTCTACGTCCATGCCCTTGGCAATAGCGGTCTTGACGTACTCCTTACCGTCGGCCAGCGTGAAGGCTAGCTCCAGCGCCTGGTTGGCACCGGCTTCCTGCATGTGGTAGCCGCTGATGGAGATCGAGTTGAACTTCGGCATGTTCTTGGCCGTGTACTCAATGATGTCGCCAATTATGCGCATGCTCGGCGCGGGCGGGTAAATGTAGGTGTTGCGCACCATGAACTCTTTCAGAATGTCGTTCTGAATAGTGCCCGAGAGCTTGTCTTGCGAGACGCCCTGCTCTTCGGCGGCCACCACATAGCCCGCCAGCACCGGCAGCACCGCGCCGTTCATGGTCATGGACACGCTCACCTTGTCCAGCGGAATCTCGTTGAACAAGATCTTCATGTCTTCCACCGAGTCAATCGCCACACCGGCCTTGCCCACATCGCCCGTCACACGCGGGTGATCGGAGTCATAACCCCGGTGCGTGGCCAGGTCAAACGCCACCGACACACCCTGCCCGCCGGCGGCCAGCGCCTTGCGGTAGAAGGCATTGGATTCTTCGGCCGTTGAAAACCCCGCGTACTGGCGAATCGTCCAAGGGCGCACCGCATACATGGTGGCCTGCGGGCCGCGCAGGTAAGGCTCAAAGCCGGGCAAGGTGTTGGCGTAGGGCAAGTCAGCCGTGTCGGCCGCCGTGTACAGCGGCTTGACCGTGATGCCGTCTGGCGTGTGCCAGTTCAGGGCTTCCACGTTGCCGCCGGGCGCGGATTTGGCGGCTGCCTTGGCCCAGGCTTCGAGGCTGACGTTCTGGAATTCAGGATTTTGTAGAGTCATGACAGAGGCCGTTTGCGATAAAAAGGAGTGAAAAATCGTTTCTGAAGTTTACATTATTTATAATTATTGATTCATAATATTATTTCAAGCTTACAATTCCGGCCATGGCAGCTCTATCTCTTTCCCCTCGCGCACTCTATGAAGATGTGGCCGAATTGCTGCGCCAGCGCATCTTCAGCCGTGACCTGGAGCCCGGCAGCTGGATTGACGAGCTCAAGATCGCCGAGGCTTACGGCATCAGCCGCACGCCCTTGCGCGAGGCGCTCAAGGTGCTAGCCGCCGAGGGGCTGGTCACCATGAAGGTGCGCCGTGGCGCCTATGTGACCGAGGTGTCCGAGCGGGATCTGTCGGACGTCTACCACCTGCTGGGGTTGCTGGAGTCTGATGCGGCCGGGGTTGTGGCCGCCACGGCCACAGATGAACAAGTGGCCGCGTTACAAGCCCTGCACGACGACCTGGAGGCCGCCGCCCAGGCAGGCATGGCTGGGCACGACCGGTTTTTTGAAAT
>CAZBKX010000473.1:0-4216 GCA_964492535.1 uncultured Rhodoferax sp.
GCCCGCTGTCCGCCATACGCGGCGCAGCCGAACTGTTGCAGGAGCCCATGGAAGAGGCACAATGCCAGCGCTTCCTGGGCAACATCCAGCGCGAGACTGAACGGATCCAGGAAATGGTGGACCGCATGATGGAACTCACCGCGCTGGAGACCCGCCGTGTGCTGGACACGGTGGAGCCTATAGCACTAATCCCCTTGCTGGAAGAACTGGCCCATGCGTCCCAAGGGGTGGCGGCGCAGCGGCGCATCCAGATCACCGTGGCGGCACAAACCGACGCCACGGTAGAGGCCGACCCTTTTCTGTTGCGCCGCGCCGTCAGCAACCTGCTGGACAACGCCCTGGGCTTCTCGCCCGACGGCGGGCCGGTGGAGCTGGGTCTGCATCTGGATGGCCGCGGGGTCTGCATCACCGTGTGTGACCAGGGGCCAGGCATTCCCAGCTATGCAGAAGACAAGGTGTTTGAGAAGTTCTATTCGCTGGCACGCCCCCATTCGCGCAAGAAGAGCACGGGCCTGGGCTTGAGTTTTGTGAAAGAGATTGCATCGCTGCACCGGGGGCGTATTGCGCTGGGTAATCGCAGCGACTCCGGCAGCCCGCAAGGTGCCACGGGCGCGATCGCCAGGCTGTGGCTACCCCGTAGCACCAATGTCCGCGCTCCTTGAGCGCTGACATCCTCCACCCGCACTTCACACAGACTTCACACAGGGCCCAGTCGCCTTCGCATTGTTTTCTCGCTGGCGCGGGATGCTCTCTCCATCGTGCAATGTCGCACGCCGTTTGGAGAAAGCACCATGGCTATCACAGCCCCGGCATACACCGCACCCCCTGCCTCAAGCGCGCCCGCTCGCCTGTCGCGCTGGTTGTGGCTCGTCACCATCACCCTGTCCGCTGCCTGTTTTGTGGTGCTGGTCAGCAGCCCCGTTCAGGCACAAGACCGAGACGCAGCACCCCGTCTCAAGACCGAAAGCCCCTACTTCTTTGTCAAAAGCGACAACCCCGGCATAGACCAGCTGCCGCTCAAGTCTACCCAGGTGGATGTGCGCGTCAGCGGCGTAATTGCCGACGTGATCGTGGTGCAGACCTACAAAAACGAGGGTCAGCGTGCCATCGAAGCCAAGTACGTATTTCCCGGCTCCACCCGCGCAGCCGTACATGGCATGAATGTGCGCCTGGCCGACAGGCTGATCACCGCCAAGATTAAAGAGAAACAACAGGCCCGCGTGGAATACGACGCAGCCAAGCAGGAAGGCAAAACGGCAGCGCTGCTGGAGCAGCACCTGCCCAATGTCTTCCAGATGAACGTGGCCAACATCATGCCCGGTGACGATGTGAAGGTGGAGCTGCGCTACACCGAGCTGCTGGTACCTACCAACGGCAACTACCAGTTTGTATTCCCCACGGTTGTAGGCCCCCGCTACAACAGCCCCCAGAGCAGTCAGGCCAATGCCACCTGGGTCGCACAACCCATCATGCCAAAGGGGCAGCACACTGGCGCGGCGTTTGATATTCATGTCACGCTGAACACGCCCATTGGCCTCAAGGAAGTGCGCTCCAGCTCACACGATATCCGCAGCGCGACCGAACAGGGTGGCGCCACCATCATCGGCCTGAACCCCAACGTGGAGCCAGCCAACAACCGCGACTTCATCCTGGACTACCGCCTGGCGGGCGACAAGATCGAAAGCGGTGTGATGCTCTACAAAGGGCAGGACGAGAACTTCTTCCTGGCCATGGTGGAGCCACCCAAGGCACCGCCTGCCAGCGCCATTTCACCGCGCGACTACATCTTTGTGGTGGACATTTCAGGCTCCATGCACGGCTTTCCGCTGAACACAGCCAAGACGCTGTTGCGTGAGTTGATTGGCAACCTGCGCCCCAGCGACACCTTCAACGTGTTGTTGTTCTCCGGCAGCAACCGCTTTCTGAACGAGCGCTCGGTGCCAGCCACCAAGGCCAATATCGAACAGGCCGTGCGCACCATCGACCAGATGGGTGGTGGCGGCAGCACCGAGCTGATCCCCGCCCTGAAGCGCGTCTATGCCGAACCCAAGGCCGCCGATGTGTCGCGCACTGTAGTGGTGGTGACCGATGGTTATGTGACCGTGGAGCGCGAAGCTTTTGACCTGGTGCGCAACAACCTGTCCAAGGCCAATGTGTTTTCGTTCGGCATTGGCTCCAGCGTCAACCGCCACCTGATGGAAGGCCTGGCCCGCGCCGGCATGGGTGAGCCTTTCATCATCACCAAACCCGCAGAGGCTGCCGAACAAGCAGCCCGGTTCAAGACCATGATCGAATCCCCTGTACTGACCAATGTGAAGCTGCGCGTGGAAGGCCTGGACGTGTACGACGTGGAGCCACGCAACCTGCCCGACCTGCTGGCCCAACGCCCGGTGATCGTGTTTGGTAAATGGCGCGGTGAGGCCAAGGGAAGGCTGATCCTGGAAGGCAACTCTGCCAATGGCCCCATCCAGCAGACCATGGACATCAGCGCCAACGCAGGCTCCGACACCGCTGCTCTGCGCCACCTGTGGGCCCGCCACCGCATTGCGTCACTGAGCGATCAGGAGTCGATGGTGGGTGGTGATGCGTATAGCAAGGCCATCACCGAGCTGGGCCTGAAATACAGCCTGCTGACGCAATACACCAGCTTCCTGGCCGTGGACCAGGTGGTGCGCAACCTGGCACCGCAAGACAGTGCCAGTGTGAATCAGCCTTCGCCCCTGCCCCAAGGTGTGGAGAACACGGCCCTGGGTGCCGAAGTGCCCAGCACACCCGAGCCTGCCACCTGGGGCGCCATAGCGGTCACGCTGTCGGTCCTGGCCATGCTGGCCACCCGCCGCCGCCGTGCCCGCTACCACCACCTGACCAGCTGAACATGAAGCCCCCACGCTTGTCACTGCGTGTACTGCGTTGCCCCCCTGGGGGACGTCGCCCGCCTTGGGGTGGCCCGGCGGCGGGCGGGTCTACACTGCCGCGCTTGCTGCACAGCCAACCGTTCGTACGTTTTGGCATCGCCATCGACACGGCCGCCGAATGGCGCTGGCTGGCCCTGCTGGCCGTGGCGCTGTGGCCCACCTGGTGGTGGATGGGCCAGCGCATGGTGGATGGCTCGGACGACCCGCTGGGGGTGCTGGCCCTGGTTGCGCTGGGCGCCCTGGTGTGGCAGCACCGCCTGCGCCTGCGCGCAGCACCGCGCCTGGGGTTTCAGGTGGCGGCATTGGCCGGCGCGGTGTTGACCACCGCGCTGCACGCCCAGTTGCCCGATCTGCTGGTGGCGCTGGTCGGTTTGTTGTCACTGGCGTTGGGGCTGCTGGCCTTTTTGCCAGCGCAGGTGGCTACAGCACCGGTGCTGGGTTTGTCGGTGTTGTCCCTTCCGCTGCTGGCATCGCTGCAGTTTTATGCGGGCTTTCCGCTGCGCGTGGTCACTGCCGAGGCCAGCCGCTGGTTACTGTCTGCCGCCCACACCGTGGAGCGCAGCGGCAGCGGCCTGGTAGTCGACGGGCAACTGGTCATCGTGGATGCGCCCTGCTCTGGTGTGCAGATGGTCTGGCTGGGCTATTTCACGGCCTGCGTGGTGGCGCTGGTGGTGGGCCGCGTCAGCCGCAGCTTTTTGGTGCGCCTGCCCATCGTCAGCGCGCTGGTGCTGGTGGGCAATGTGCTGCGCAACACCGTTCTTGTGGCGTTTCAGGCGTCGGGCGCACCGCTGCCGGGCTGGGGCCACGAGGCCGTAGGCCTGGTGGTGCTGGCCCTGGTGTGCGGGGGTATTGCCTGGGCCATGGCAGCCAATCGTCCTGACCCATTGCACAAAGCGAGATAAACATGCGCCAGAGTTTGTTGGAAAACCGTTTTTTGAACCGCGTGCTGCACAAGACCCTGTGGGCGGCCGTGCTGCCGCTTTGCGCGCTGGCGGGAGTAGCCCACGTTGCATCCGATGGACAGAGGGTAACCGAAGGTCCAGGACCACATCACCACACCACACAAGGTGCTGCCAAGCCCGCTGAAGAAATGCCCAGCCAATGGCAAGGCTCCCCATTGCGCCCGCTGGCACTGAGCGATGTCGAATTGCGCTTTGCCAAACACTTCCCCGGCACCGTGGCGCGCCTAACGGACGGCAAACACACGCTGGTGCTGCGCACGGTCAGCAAGCCCACACGCATGCTGCACCCCGCCACCGATTGCTACCGCGGCCTGGGTTACCACATCGCCAACGAACAAC
>CAZBKX010000474.1:0-5310 GCA_964492535.1 uncultured Rhodoferax sp.
CCAAACCGTGCTGCCAATTCGTCTGCGCGTTTCACAAAGGCATCCATGCCCATGCCGTAGATGAACTGCATGGCGCCCCCGGTCCAAGCCGGAAAGCCGATGCCAAAGATGGAGCCAATGTTGGCGTCATGCACCGAGGTCAGCACGTTTTCGCTTAAGGCACGGGCGGTCTCTACGGCCTGACGGTACAGCAGGCGGTCTTTGAGGTCGGTGATGTCCCACTCTGCATCGGCTTTTTCAAACAAGGGCTTGAGCTGGGGCCACAGCGATTTTTTCGCGCCCTTCTCGCTCGGGTAGTCATAAAAACCGCCGCCGCCAGCGCGGCCGGGCCGGTTGTGCTGCTTGACCATCTCGGCCACCAGCAACTCTCCCGGGGTTGCCGTGTAGGTTTTGCCCTCGGCATCAAAATCGGCACGGGTTTGCTCCATCACATGCAGGCTCAAGGTGAGCGCGGTTTCATCCAGCACCGCCAGCGGGCCCACAGGCATGCCGCACTGCATGCCGGCGTTCTCAATGGCCGCCGCAGGAATGCCCTCAATCAGCATGGCCGCACCTTCCATCACAAAGGTGCCAAACACGCGGCTGGTGAAAAAGCCGCGCGAATCGTTTACCACAATCGGGATCTTGCCGATGGCTTGCACGTAGTCAAAGGCGCGGGCCACGGTCTCGTCGTCAGTCTGCTGGCCGCGAATGATCTCGACGAGCTTCATCTTGTCCACGGGGCTGAAGAAGTGGATACCAATGAATTTTTCGGGCGCGGCACTGGCCTGGGCCAGGCCGCTGATGGGCAGGGTGGAGGTGTTGGACGCAAAGAAGCCACCCGGGGCCAGCATGGGCTCGGCCTCCCGGGTGACTTTGGCCTTGAGTTCGCGGTTTTCAAATACGGCCTCGATGATCAAATCGCAGCCCGCCAGGTCAGCGGCTTGGTCGGTGGCGTGGATGCGGTCCAGCACGGCTTTTTGCTCATCTGCGCTCATGCGGCCCTTGTCCACCAGGGCCTGGGTGAGCTTGGCGCTGTAGGCCTTGCCGGCGTCGGCCTTCTCCTGGCTCACATCCTTCAAGACCGTGGCAATGCCCTTGCTGGCTTGAGAGAAAGCAATGCCTGCGCCCATCATGCCCGCGCCCAGCAAGCCGACTTTGGCCGGCTTGAAACGTGGCGCGCTGCCGGGGCGGCTCTGGCCGCTCTTGATGGCGTTGAGGTTGAAGAAAAAGGTGTTGATCATGGCCTTGGCATTGGGGCCGCTCATGAGCTTGGCCAAGTAGCGGCTCTCAATGCGCAGGGCGGTGTCCAGGTCCACCTGCAGGCCTTCGACCATACAAGCCATGATGGCCTCTGGCGCGGGGTACAGGCCGCGGGTTTGCTTCTTGATCATGGCGGGTGCCACCACCAGCATGTTGGCCACGGCCGGGCTGGACGGCAGCCCGCCCGGCACTTTGTAGCCCTTGGCTTCCCATGGGTGCTGGGCGCTGGGGTTGGCGGCAATCCAGGCCAGCGCCAGGGCACGCATCTCCGCAGTTGCGTTCTCACTGGGGGCGACCAGCTCATGCACCAGGCCCAAGGACTTGGCCTCTTTGGGCGAGAACAATTTGCCTTCGACAAGGTAAGGCTGTGCGCCCATCAGGCCCAGGTGGCGGGTCATCTTGGTCACGCCACTGGCGCCGGGCAGCAGGCCCAGGGTCACTTCGGGCAGGCCGAACTGGGTCTTGCGGTCATCGATGGCAATGCGGTGGTGGCCCACGAGCGCCACCTCCCAGCCGCCGCCCAGCGCGGTGCCGTTGAGGCAACTGACCACCGGCACACCCAGCGTCTCCAGGGTGCGGAAGTTCTTTTTGACCAGTTCAATCTCGGTGAAGATGGCCTGGGCGTCCATTGGGCCCACCCGCATGGTGGCCTTCAGGTCGGCGCCGGCAAAAAAGGTGCTCTTGGCAGACGCCAGGAGGATGCCTTTAAGAGTGGGCTTGTCCTGCAGCACCTGGGCGGCCAGCGCGGACATGTCTTCCTGCCACTGCATGCACATGGTGTTGACAGGCGAGTTGGGCTCGTCAAACGTGATGGTGGCAATGCCGTCTTGCAGTGCGTAGTGAATATTTTTCATCTTGAATTTGCTATTAAATTAGGGTATTTATACCCAATGAACGTGCCGGCTGGAGGCTTATTTCTTATAAATAGTTGGGGCAGAGCTTGCGCGCTCAACGCTGCGGTCTGTCCCACAAAGTATCAGGTTCTCTCCACAATGGTTGCAATGCCCATGCCGCCGCCGACGCACAGCGTGGCCAGGCCGTAGCGCAGATTGCGCCGGTGCAGCTCGTCAATTAGCGTGCTCAAAATCATGGCACCGGTAGCCCCCAGCGGGTGACCCATGGCAATGGCGCCACCGTTGACATTGACCTTGTCGTGCGGCACCTTCATCTCTTTCATGAAGCGCATCACCACGGCCGCAAAGGCCTCGTTCACCTCAAACAGGTCAATCTGATCAATGGTGAGCCCCGCCTTGGCCAGCGCCTTGCGCGCCGCCGGCATCGGGCCGGTGAGCATGATGGTGGGGTCCGCACCGCTCAAGGCCGCTGCCACAATGCGCGCACGTGGCGTGAAGCCGTGCAATTTGCCCGCCGCTTCCGAGCCAATCAACACGGCAGCAGCGCCGTCCACAATGCCCGACGAATTGCCCGCGTGGTGCACATGGTGAATGCGCTCCACCTGCGGGTAGCGGGTGAGCGCCACCTGATCGAACCCCATGCCGCCCATTTGCTCGAAGGCCGGCTTCAGTGCACCCAAACCCTCCAGCGTGGAGTTGGGTTTGATGAATTCGTCTTGCGCCAGAATGACTTGGCCCAAAAAGTCGGTCACCGGCACCACCGAGCGGTCAAAGTAGCCGCTGGCGCGGGCGTGCGCGGCGCGCCGCTGGGACTCCAGCGCAAAGGCATCCACGTCGTGCCGGGTAAAGCCCTCCAGCGTGGCGATCAGATCTGCGCCAATGCCTTGCGGCACAAAGGCCGTGGCCGAGTTGGTTTCGGGGTCCATGGCCCAGGCGCCGCCGTCGGAGCCAATCGGCACGCGGCTCATGCTCTCCACGCCGCCGGCCACCACCAGGTCTTCCCACCCCGAGCGCACTTTTTGGGCCGCCATGTTCACCGCCTCCAGGCCGGAGGCGCAAAACCGGTTGATCTGCACGCCCGAGCAGGTGAAGTCCCAGCCCGCTTTCAGGGCTGCCACCTTGGCAATGACCGAGCCTTGCTCGCCCACGGGCGACACCACGCCCAAGACCACATCGTCCACTTTGGCTGTGTCGAAGTCATTGCGGCGCTGCAACTCGCTCAGCACGCCCGCCAGCAGGTTGATGGGCTTCACCTCATACAGGCTGCCGTCTTTTTTTCCTTTGCCGCGCGGGGTGCGGATGGCATCGAACACAAATGCTTCGGTCATGGGGGCTCCAGTTCAGGGACTTCGGTCAAAAAACAGTCTAAAAATGTCGTTTGCCAGTATATTCTTTACACCAAGCAGCTGCTTTGTGTAATTAGTCTAATTTTTCAAACAGGCACCACCATGATCCCCAGAACCCTCTTTTCCCCTGACCATGAAGCCTTCCGGGACAGCTTTCGCCGCTTCATGGACAAGGAGATAGCCCCTTTTCATGCCGATTGGGAGGAGCAGGGCTATGTGGACCGGGCCGTGTGGAACAAGGCGGGCGAGAACGGGTTTTTGTGCATGACCATGCCCGAGGCTTTGGGTGGCTCGGGTGCCGACAAGCTGTATTCGGTGGTGCAAATGGAGGAGTTGAGCCGCGCCGGGTTCAGCGGCATTGGCTACACGCTGCACAGCGAGATCGTGGCGCCGTACTTGTTGCATTACGGCACCGAGGACCAAAAGACGCGCTACCTGCCGAAACTGGCCAGCGGCGAGATGATCGGCGCCATTGCCATGAGCGAGCCCGCCGCAGGCTCGGATTTGCAAGGCATCAAGGCCACGGCGATATGGCAGCCAGGCCCCTCCGGTAGCGAGCAACCCGACGGCAGCTACCAGCTCAACGGCAGCAAGACCTTCATTACCAACGGCTGGCACGCCGACCTGGTGATTGTGGTCGCCAAAACCAACCCGGCAGCCGGTGCCAAGGGCACCAGCCTGCTGCTGGTGGAGCGCGGCATGCCCGGCTTCTCGGTGGGCAAACGTCTGAAAAAGCTGGGCCTCAAAGCCCAAGACACCTCCGAGCTGTTTTTTGACAACGTGAGCGTGCCCGCCGCCAACCTCCTGGGCGGCCCGGCGCATGAAAACCGTGGCTTTATTTGTCTGATGGAGCAATTGCCCTGGGAGCGCCTGCAAATCGCCATTGGCGCCATTGCCGCTTCACAAGCTGCCATCGACTGGACCGTGGACTACGTCAAAGAACGCAAGGTGTTTGGCCAGCCGGTGGCGGGTTTCCAGAACACCCGCTTTACTTTGGCCGAGCTGCAAACCGAAGTGCAGGTGGCCCGCGTGTTTGTCGACAAATGCACCGAGCTGCTGGTGACCCACACCCTGGACACCGCCAGCATGGCCAAGTACTGGTGCAGCGACCTGCAGTGCAAGGTGATGGACGAGTGTGTGCAGCTGTTTGGCGGCTATGGCTACATGTGGGAATACCCCATTACCCGCGCCTACGCCGATGCGCGGGTGCAGCGCATCTATGGCGGCACGAATGAGATCATGAAAGAGGTGATTACGCGGGCTATGGGGTTGGGCGGCAAGTGACGCTGTGTGCGCTGGCCGATGACGCTGTGTGCGCTGGCCGATGATGCTGTGTGCGCAGGCCGATGACACTGGGGCGGATGGCTCCGCGAATGTCCCCCGCCCGCTGCGCGGTCTCCTCCTTGATTTGGCAAAACCCCGAGTCCACGCGACATCATCCGCCCCAGCGTCATCGGCGGTTACCTATTGCGAGCATCCTGGTAAAGGAGGTTTTAAGTGCTTTTGATTTTTTTATGCGTTTTAGGGCTCTGGCCGGCGTATTGATTGCCTTGATAGCTATTGAAATGATAATGATGTGAATTTGAGGGTGAGCGCGTTACTTGACGCTCGCAGCGGATGAGTTGACAGCGTTTGCGGGACTTTGATTTTTGGATCGGTTTGTTGACTCAAAGGGACCTGGCAGGGAAATATTTTTAAGCCCGCTTTTTAGGCGTAAAAGGAACGACCGTTGGATGAACACTGTTTAAACGCTGAGTTTTGGACGGTTCGGTCAGCAAAAGACCCTAAGCGGTCACATTCACCGGAATACGCAGGTACATTCGTAAGTCAATTACGCAGCGAAAGCGGGTACTGACGAGCGACAGGTC
>CAZBKX010000475.1:0-6735 GCA_964492535.1 uncultured Rhodoferax sp.
TCGCCTTCATCCACCGGTTCGGCTCCAGCCGGAACGGGCATGTGCATTTCCACGTCTGCGTCGTCGATGGGGTGTTTAAGGCAGTGCCAGGCGAGGGCACCGGCATTGATGCGGATACCGTGGCCCAAGTGCAGGCCACACTGAAAAAACACATCCTGCGCGCCTTCGTCGGTCGGCGCCTGCTGGAGAGCAGTGACGCCAAAGACATGCTGGCCTACGCGCACAGCGGCTTTTCGGTGGACGCGGGGGTCTGTATCGAAGCCCACGACCGCGCTGCGCTGGAACGTTTGCTGCGGTACTGCGCCCCCCACCTTTTTCCATGGAGCGCCTGCGCAAGGCTGGTAACGAACTGGTGTACCGCTGTCCCAAACAGCGCAGCGAGCCCACCAGCGACAAGCGCGGCACCAAGATGGACGAGCCGCACCTCACGCCGCTGCAGCTGATCGACCGCATCGCTGCTCTGGTGACTGCGCTGGTCCAGCCTGCTGCGTCGCAACCAGCCAGGGTTGTGAGGCTGCACAATCCGGCGCGGGCGTGGGCGTGTATCTGGGGTGGCGGTACCGGGCAACGCACTGCCAACCCCGACCGAGCCCGCCGAGACGCTGCGCCCCAAGCGAGCGGCGCGCGACAGTCTGAACACCGACACGGGCCGCTACGGCATGCAACTGGTCGTCACCGGCTCCAACCGCGACAAACTGGCTGCCTTGGTGAATGGGCGCGAACAGGCGTTTTATGGTGCCGACATGGTGCAGTTCCCCACCCTTGGCAAAGACTATGTTCAATGGTTGGTGGGCCGCGCCAAACTCAATCTGGACATTGACTTGGCGATGGAGGTGTTTCAAAGCCTGGGGTCTCGGCCTGAACCCTTTCGCAAAGCACTGAGCCAAACGCGGCTGCAAGGGGCGCTTGACCCCGCTCAGGATTCCAATGCGATGCTGGCCCGCCTGGCCGCCAAAGGGGTTAGCGACTCCAAAACGGATTGTCTCAACACCGTGGCCAGTTTGCCGCCGCTGCAGTCGGCCTTGTTGCGCGAGCTGGCCGCCGACTCTTTGCTGGGGCCGGATGCGCGCCGCCCCAGCCTGTTTTCTACGACCATGAAGGCGCGCTTGTTGGCGCGGCTGGAGGCTGAAATGGGCGCAGCCAATGGGGTTTCAGTTGAAACGCCGTCGGTGCAGAACGCGCTGGACAAATTATGCGAACAAAACTTTCTCTGGCGCTCACAGCGCGGGTCTTATGCGGTGGAAGACGAACAGTTTCTGGAGTGGCTGGCGCAGGAGCCCTGATAGCGGCCTCAAACTCCCCCAGGTTACGCTGCCGACCTATTCATCTGTACCCACGCGCTATCCATCGTCTTTCGATGACGCGCCCATCGAACCCAGTTAATTTTATTAATTCAATAGCACCTCAGGCAATCAACACCCCGGCCAGAGGCCAATTTGGCTTGAAACAAGATGCTGGAGGCCACGACCCGGGATCATCCTCGGCTGCCTCCGCCGGGTAGCAGGGCTCAGCCGGCTCGCCCCGACAACTGGTACACCGACGTCCCCGCGCGCAGGTTGGGCAGCCAGCGCACGGTGCGGCCGTCCTGCAGGCCAAAACTGTCCAGCACTCTCAATCCACTGCCCAGGGCCAGCGCCGCCAGATCGGCATGCGTGCCCACGCGGATATTGGGCGTGTCATACCACTGGTAAGGCAGGCGGCGCGTCACCGGCATGCGCCCGCGCAGCACGCTCAGGCGGTTGGGCCAGTGCGCAAAATTGGGGAAGGCCACAATGCCCACCCGGCCTACGCGCACGGTCTCGCGCAGCATCACCTCGGCGTTGCGCAGGTGTTGCAGGGTGTCGAGCTGCAGCACCACGTCAAACGAGGCATCGTCAAACATGGCCAGGCCTTCGTCCAGATTGAGCTGGATGACGTTGACCCCGCGCTGCACGCAGGCCAGCACATTGGCGTCGTCAATCTCCACGCCGTAGCCGGTGCAGCCGCGCGTGTGTTGCAAATGCGCCAGCATGGTGCCGTCACCGCAGCCGAGGTCCAGCACGCGGGAGCCCTGCGGCACCAGTTCGGCAATGGCGTGTTTGGTGGCGATATCGGTCACAGCGCGGCTCCCACATTCTCAAAATAAGAGCGCACCACGCCCATGTAGCGGGCGTCGTCCAGCAAAAACGCATCGTGCCCGTGGGGGGCATCAATCTCGGCGTAACTCACATCGCGTCGATTGTCGAGCAAGGCCTTGACGATCTCGCGGCTGCGCTTGGGCGCAAAACGCCAGTCGGTGGTGAAACTCACCAGCAAGAATTTACAAGTGGCCCGCGCAAGCGCGTGGCTCAGATCGCCACCATAGGTGCGGGCCGGATCAAAATAGTCCAGCGCCCGGGTGATCAGCAGGTAGGTGTTGGCGTCAAAGTACTCGGCAAACTTGTCGCCTTGGTAGCGCAGGTAGCTCTCGATCTGGAATTCAGCCTCCAGCGTCGAGTACTTGTAGGGCACCGGCTGAGCCGCCAGCGCCGGATCAGGGCTTTGAGCGGCATCCTGGGCGAGGGTTTTCAACTGCCGACCGAACTTTTCGTTCATGACGTCATCACTCAGGTAGGTGATGTGGCCAATCATGCGGGCGATGCGCAGGCCGCGCTTGGGCACGGTGCCGTGCGCGTAAAAGTGCCCGCCATGAAAGTCGGGGTCGGTCACGATGGCGCGGCGCGCCACTTCATTGAAGGCGATGTTCTCAGCCGTCAGGTTGGGCGCGCTGGCCACCACCACGGCGTGGCGCACCCGCTGGGGGTACTGCAGCGTCCAGCTCAGGGCCTGCATGCCACCCAGGCTGCCGCCCATAACGGCCGCCAGGGTTTCAATGCCCAGCGCATCGAGCAAGCGGGCCTGGGCATTGACCCAGTCTTCGACCGTCACCACCGGAAAATCCGCGCCATAGACCCGGCCCGTGTCGGGGTTGAGGTGCATGGGCCCGGTCGACCCAAAGCAGGAGCCCAGGTTGTTGACGCCAACGACAAAGAAGGTGTTGGTGTCCAGCGGCTTGCCCGGCCCGATCATGTTGTCCCACCAGCCTTCGGACCTGGCTTGCCCCTCATAGACGCCGGCCACATGGTGCGAGGCGTTCAGGGCGTGGCAGATCAGCACAGCATTGGACCGGGCGGCATTGAGCGTGCCGTAGGTCTCATAGCTCAGGGAATAGCCGCGAATGGAGGCACCGCTTTGCAAAGGCAAGGCAGCATCAAAGTGATGGGACTGGGGGGTGGCAATCAAAATATTTGTCAGTTCAGGGCTGGGCTTGTTTGCTTTGCGTCACTTGGGAAGGTTCCGCAAAGCTTCAAAATTGCCAAGTGCTGTGCCTGATCGCCGCAGAGGCGGCAGTGGCAGTCTTTAGCTGAATTTCGAAACTCATTGGTTTCGGCGCCCGCAATCATGGTTCAAATCGGCGCAAAACGTGAGTATAAATCCAACAGGGCCGCGCTCGAACAAGGGGATTTGGATGTCAGAACTCTACGGCTCCGACGCCTACGCACCCGCCGAGGTCGCGCAGCGCATTGAGACGGTGGGCGTGGCCAAAGCCCGCCTGGCCACGCTGCCGCTCTTGATGCTGGGCGTGCTGGCGGGCGCCTTCATTGGCTTGGGGGCGATGTTTTTCACCCTCGTCAAATCCGACCCCACCCTGAGCTTTGCGACCAGCGCCGTGCTGGGCGGGCTGGTGTTCTCGATGGGCTTGCTGCTGGTGGTGGTGGCGGGGGCCGAGTTGTTCACGGGGAACAACCTGCTGGCCATGGCCTGGGCGGACGGCAAGATCAGCACGACCGATGTGCTGCGCAACTGGGTGCTGGTGTGTGGGGCCAACTTTGTCGGTGCGGCGGGCTTGGCCCTGCTGGTGTTTGCCAGCGGCCACACCGACCTCAATGGCGGCGCCATCGGCCGGCAAGTGGTGAAGATCGCCCTGGCCAAGCAAAGTCTGGCGGTGGAGCAGGCGTTTTTTCGGGGGGTTCTGTGCAATGTGCTGGTGTGCATGGCGGTCTGGATGGCGATGGCCGGGCGCAGCGTCACCGACAAAATGGTGGCCATCGTGTTGCCGATTACCGCCTTTGTGGCGGCCGGGTTTGAGCACAGCATTGCCAACATGTACCTGATGCCGCTGGCCATGATGATTCAAACGGGAGACCCGGCCAGCATGGGCCTGGGCGTCATCACCTGGCGCGGCATGGCGGCCAATCTGGTGCCGGTGATTGCCGGCAACTTGGTGGGCGGCAGTGTGCTGGTGGGGCTGGCCTACCATGTGATTTACCGGCGGGGCCAACCCGCAGCGACCCCAACCGGTGCAGCAGAACCGCCCAAGCCGCCCACCCTGTAACGAGGCACAGCGCGTTGGTTCGCATTGGCAATACGGCCACTGTGCCGCACATATTGCTATCAAAAACAATACAGCTTAGGCAATTAATACGCCGGCCAGCGCCCTATTTCTCACAAATTCAGTGACCCAAGGTCCCAAACGGGCTTTTCCGCCTCGGCGTCAACTCTCAGCAGTCGGCAGGGCGTCAAACCAGGCCTGCAACGCGGCCCCGTGCAAGGGGCGGCTGCCAAGGTAGCCTTGCATCACATCACACGCCAGGGCGGTGATGACGGCTTTCTCCGCCTCGGTCTCCACGCCCTCGGCGGTGACGCTCAAGCCCATGCCGTGCCCCATTTCAATCATGGTCTTGAGCAGGCGCTGGGTGCCGGGCAGGCCGTCCACGCCGTCCACAAAACTTCGGTCGATCTTCAGCTCGTTCACCGGCAGTTGCTGCAAATAGGCCAGCGACGAGTAGCCGGTGCCAAAGTCGTCAATCGACAAATGCACGCCCAGCGCGCGCAAGGCATGCAGGGCGGCCACGCTGCTTTGCGGGTCTTGCATGAGGCCGCTTTCGACCAGCTCCAGATGCAGCCGATGCGCAGGCACGCCATGCTGATCGATCAGCACCCGTACGCGGCTGCAAAAGTCGGGGTCCTGCAGGTCGTGCGTGCTGACATTCACACTGAGGCTGAGTTCAGGGTGCGTGGGCGCCCAAGCCACCAGCAGGCGCAGCGCCTGCGTCAGCATCCAGTGCGTCACCAGGCCGATGTAGCCGGTTTGCTCGGCAAAGGGCACAAATTCGGCTGGCGAGACAAAGCCGCGCTGCGGGTGCTGCCAGCGCACCAGCGCCTCGGCGCCCACCGCCCGCCCGGTGCGCAGCGAAAACTTGGGCTGCACCCACATCTGCAATTGCGAGTTGGCCACGGCCGCCCGCAGGTCAGACAACAAGCCCAGGTGGCTCAGGCGCGCGGCCTCCTGCGCCTCGCTGTACCAGGCAAAGCCCAGCGCGGCCTTTTTGGCCGCGTGCAAGGCGACCTCGGCATTGCGCAGCAAGGTGCTGACGTCCGACGGTGAACTGGCCAGAGAATCCGCCAGGCCATAGGCCAGACTCAAATCCACGCTGTGCCCACTGCACACCAGTGGTTGCGCCATCGCATCCTCGATCTGCAGGCGCAGCGCTTCGACCGTGGAGCGACTCACGGCGGTGAACCAGACCGCAAACCGCCCGCCTGACAAATGCGCCACGACCGGCGGCGGTGCGCTGCCCACCAGCCCGCTGACTGCGGCCTGGTTGAGCACCGCCTGGGTGCGCTGGCCCACGGCCTTGATCAGGGTGTCACCGGTGGTGAAGCCCAGCGTCTCGTTGATGGTTTTGAGGCGGGCCAGGTCCAGCAACATCAGGCAATTGGGCGTGTCTTTCCGGTTGGCCACGGCCTGCAGCAAAAAGGTGCGGTTGGGCAGCTGGGTCAAGGGATCAAAAAACGCCAGTGTCTCGATCTCGGATTCTCGCGCGGCAATGGCTTGCGTCATCGTGGCCAGCGCTTCGCTCACCCGGTCAACTTCTTCCACACGGGTCACTTGCAGCGGGCTGGCGTAGTCTCCGGCGGCAATGCGCCTGGCCACAGCTTCCAGGTGCCCCAGTGGCCTCACCACGCTGCGGGTAGTGCGCAAAGCCAGCACCGCAGCCAGCACGACCGCCAGGAGTGACGCCAGCGCCACCCAGAGCGCGAGTTGCTCCAGGCGGGTATTGGCCTGCATGGCCTGGCGCTCCACCCGATCACGCTCCCGGTTGATGAGGGCATTGGATTCCTGCAGCATCTGCTGCAACGCTGGCTGCACCTGGTCGCTGTAAACGCTCATCGCCGCTTGAGGGTCGTTGCCCTCGATTTCATCCACAGTCGCCAGAAAGGCCTTGAAATACGCCGCCCGCGCCGCCACCAGCCGCTGCAGGGTTTGCTCCTGCGCCGGGTCGTCGAGTTGATCCACCAAGGAACCCACAATGCCGTCCATGCGGCGGTTGCGCTCGTCCACCTCGGTGTACTGGGGCACTCGGTTCTCTCGCGGGGCGTTCATCAGGCGCAGCAAGTCCGTGCCCGCGCCTTCGATGTACAGGGACAGCGCCTGCACCCGCAACAGGCGCTGCATGTCCTGGGTGGCAAAGCGCTGGGTCAAATCGGTCATGGCCCGAATCTGCCAGCTCGCCAGCGCCAGGGCGACCAGCATCAGGGCGACGAGTGAGCCAAAACCGAGCGCCAGACGCCACCCCAGGCGGCGTGGCCAGACGCGGGTCCACAAGGATTCAGGCGGCGGGGTCACGGTATTGGTGTTCATGGCGGTCTCATTACTGATTTATCACGGATAGGGGATGGCACCCAGCACCAGCCCGGTCTGCACTGCCATCG
>CAZBKX010000476.1:0-2072 GCA_964492535.1 uncultured Rhodoferax sp.
AGACCGGTCACAACCAGTCCGACGCCAGCACGTGCCAGCGCACCAGTGGCCCCGACCCCGGCCGCCAAAAATACAGCTCCACCCGCGCTGCCGGTCATGCCTGGCGAGGTACTGGCCCAGCAAAAGAAGCTCAAGCAGCAAAAAGAGGCCGAAGAATTGGCGGCGCAAATGGCCAGAGACAAGGCGCTTGCTGACAAGGCTGTAGCCGAAAAAGCTGCGACCGAGAAAGCGATCGCCGAGAAAGCGATCGCCGAGAAGGCGCTTGCAGACAAGGCCGTCGCCGACAAGGCCCGGCAAGAGCAGGCTGCGCAAGCGGCCCAGCAAGCGGCCCAATTGGAAGCAGCCAGGTTGGCGGCTAACAAGGCCTTGGCCGACAAACGTGCCCTGGAGATCAAAAACCGGGAGGCCAAAAAAGAAACCATCAAGGCACGTTCATCCATGGACCTCTAACCCCACCCAGGATCCCGCATGTCACTACAAACCAAGCAAATCGAAGAGCTCTTTTTAAAACTCTTCAAAGTCACCGTGTTGATTGCCATGGGCTTGTGCCTGCTGGCCGTGATTGGACTCGCCATCAATGTGGCGTACCAAAGCAGCAAGAGGCCAGTCGAGCCGGCACCCGCTCAAAAAGCACCCCAAAAAGACGTGAGTCTGGATGAGTTACGAAAGCTTTTGGAAAAGCAGGCGCAGCCCACGGCGCCTGTGGAGTCCCCGGCCCAGCCCAGACCCATGGCGCCCTCGTTGCGTTACCTGGAAGAAGTGACCCGGCTGTACCGCTGCTCGCTCGAATTCGGAAAAAACATTGGCGCTGAGATCGAGGAGCAGGACAACGCGCGGGCCGCAGAAAATCTGGAAAACCTCCGGGCGCAAATTGAAAATTTTGCGACCGACCCACGGCGGGGTGACCGCTGGGTCAAATCGGTCACCGAATTCACCTGCACCGCCTTGGCGGACCCCGTGATCATTTCGCTGAGAAAAGAAAAAAAGATCGGCAGCGTTTTTTATCCGATCCTCAACTATCACAAAGACACCTGGGACACCATCCAGAATGAGATTGCTGCCTTTGAGCAGGCTGAGCGCGACCGGGTGGACACCGAACGCCAGGCCGAACAAGAGCGCATTGCCCAGGCACGGGCAAACGCGATCAACAGCGCGATTGCCGCAGGCATTGCTTTCGGCACGTTCATGCTGCTGGCGATTTACCTGCTGTTGGCCAAGGTAGAGACCAACATGCGCGAGATCAACCAGTCCATCCGGGCGGCCAAGCAGCCTTGACATGGTGGAGTCAGGCTAGTCCCAAGGCTTGCGATGACTGGCTTGCCCTTGCTGGGGTGTTCATTAACCTTGGCGCTGTCTTTGTCCGTTCAAGTCTGAATCAATTCAACGGATTTAGCATGCCATCTGACAGCCTCAACGACGCCAAACAGCATCTCCGTGGCGTCTCTGGCAGCCAGCAAGGCCTCCAGAAAAAGCTGGGGATTTGACATGTACTCGTGCACCAGCAGGCTGCGCAACCTTCTGGTGCCTATGAAGTCTTCACTGCTGTTTATCCATTCCATCTTTTCGCCAAACGAGAGAACATCCAGCAGGGTTTTGGGTGATTGTCCTAACAAGGCCGAAAACCGGGGTGAAAGTTTGTCGCCAATGTGGTCCTGGAGCCGGCCGAATCGGCTGGCAAATGCCTCCACTTTTTCTGCCTTGTCTTCACGCTGGGCCAGCAGCCCAACCCATTTCACATAAGTTCGACACCATTTCCCCAGAATTTCTCTTTTTCCGCCCCAGTCTTCCAATGAATTCAAGCACTTACGAGGATTTTCAGGCTAAGGCCTAAAAACGCTTGTAGTGGCATGTTTGGCGTTTAAGGTAGTCTCATTTTCCGCAACTTAAGCTACACTCAGCGCCATATTCATCAAGGTCACCCAATCCGGTAATCGCCGCTACGCGCAGTTGGTGGAGTCCTTCCGTAACGCTGAAGGCAAACCCCGCCAACGCACCGTCTGCACCGTCTGCACCGTCTGCACCGTCTGCACCGTCTGCACCGTCTGCACCGTCTGCACCGTCTGCACCTTGGG
>CAZBKX010000477.1:0-7183 GCA_964492535.1 uncultured Rhodoferax sp.
GCCTTGGCCGGACGGGCACGTGCCAGCCAGCTTGAGCACGGCATAGGCGCCATCGGTGTGCTCATCCACCTGGTGCTGCTTAACCAGCAAGGTGCAAGCCCCACCGCGCTCCAGGGTCAAGGCACTCAGGGCCCAGGCAGCCATGGCGGTGTGACGGGCGCGCAGCTCACCCCACGTGATCTCGCCGTTGCCATCGGCATCCAGCCCGATGGCAAAGTCAATGTCCCGCAGGGCAATGTCCCACTGGCCAGCCACGTGCTGACCCTGGGTATCGAGCACCAGATAACTGTCACTGGCTTTGTGGGCCAGCACCGGCCCGCCCATCAGCAGCAGCACGCTCAGCAAAAAGCGACGCCAGATCATTTTTTGCTCCTGGCGGTGGCCGATTCGGAGGCCTGCGCCAAACTGCGCGTGCGGGCGTCTTCAAAGCCACTACTTCGCAACCAGTCGCGCACCACTCGGGCACTGGCACTGTCTTGGGCGGCCACGGCAGCCTCCAGCAGCACGCGGGCGTCCCGTGGCTCGCGCTGCACGGCGTAGTTTTCTTGCGCCAGGCGCAGGGCGGTGGACGGATCCCGGCGCAAGCGCAGCTCGAACCGGGCTTCTTCGGCGCGGTGGGTGGTGTCACCCCGGGCCCGGGCGGCCGCAAACCGGTCCACCAGCATGTTTTTGTGCCGGGTGGCTTCGGGCAGTTGGAGCTGCGCCTCGGCCTCGGCCAGCCTCAGCAGCAGGCTGTCAGCCGACTCCCACTTGGACAGCAGCCGGACCACCTCGGCGCTCTGCCCGGCATCCAGCAAAAAATCAGTCCAGGCCGCCAGCAAATACACATCGTCGCGCCCCAGGCTCAGGGCCTCACGGTAGTGCGCCTGCGCCTGTGCGTCCTGCCCGCGCCAGGCAGCGACCTCACCGAGTCGGGTCAAAAGCCACAGGCGATTGTCGGCATCCTGGGTTAGGCCCAGGGTCTGCTGCAAGGTCTCATAACCCGCTGCCAGTTGGCCGCTGTAGGCCTGCAACAAGCCAAGACAAGCTCCCGCCAGCGTCTCGCGACCCAGTCGCTGCAGAGCAACGCATTCCTTTTGGACGGTCCCGTAGTCGGCCTGCACCAGATAAATGGCGCCGCGCCACGCGTGGGCCGTGGCGTAGTCGGGGGCCAGTGCGAGGGCCGCTTCAAAGTCTTTCAAGGCGCCCGCAAAATCATGCCGGTACTGGCGCAGCACGCCGCGCAAGGTCAGCAGGGGCGCTGGCAAGGGGTTGGTAAAACGGGCCACCACGGCCTCGGCATAGCCCACGTACCGGGGGTCACCCTGGGCCAGGGCCAAATCAAAGTACCGCTGGGCCAGATCCGTGGCCAGGCTGGCATCAAGCGGGTTTTTGGCGAGCGCGGCACGCAAGGCCGCCAGCTCGCGCGCGGTGCTGTCACCGGCCCGGGTGGGCAGCTTCTCCAGCACCTCGGTATCGGATACAGGCGTGCGGGGTGAGGCGTGGGCGCCCGGGGCCAGCAGCAGGGCACTGGCAACAACAGGGAAAACCCTGATCCGCCAAAAACGCGTCAACCAATCAATAGGCATGGGTGTTGTATGCTGCGCTGCCGACCATCTTGTTGGCAGTTAGTGAATGAACCATTGGAGTTTACCCATGAGCAAGTTACTGTCAGTTTTGATCGCCGCGACTTTCGCCACCGTTTCTTTCAGCTCGATCGCCGGCTCGCACGGCGGCGCCATGAAAGACGACAAGAAGATGGAAGAATGCAAAAAAATGGATCCCGCCAAGGCCGACGACAAGATGAAGGCCGAGTGCAAAAAGATGATGGAAAAGAAGTAATTCCGGTTACTTGATCCTCCTGAAGCGGGCCCCGTGGCCCGCTTTTTTGCTTTCTGGCACGGCTTGTGCTCGGTCCTGTTCATTGACTTGAACCAAGGGACCCCATGCACTCAAATGGATCGCGCTGGCTTTTCGCTGTTCCTGCATGTGCCAGTCTGGGTGCCTGGGCCGAACCCTCGGTCTGCCCCGGTCTGGTTGCGCAAGACACCATCCACACCGCCGACACTGCCTGGCCCATGACCGCCACCGCCCTGGTGCCGCTCACGACGCTGCCCGGCATTGCCCTGTTCTACGGCGGCATGGTGCGCAAAAAGAGCGTGAACAACACCATGGCCAACGTGGTGGCCGTGGCGGCACTGATCAGTCTTCTGTGGTTTGCAGCGGGCGACTCGCTGGCCTTCACACTGGGCAATGCCTGGATTGGCGGGACCGATCGCCTCTGGATCAGCGGACTGGACTATCTCAAGGAGGCTGGCAAGCTGTCGGTGAGCCACATTGCTGCAGCCTCGGGCGCCATGACCTGGATGATCTCGCAACGGATCGTGCGCGGGCGCCCCTCCCTGCTGGGCTTGTGCTCGGGCCTGGTGGCTGGCCTGGTCTTGCTCTGGATTACCCGGGGCTTGGTCGGGCTGCGCGTCGATGAGCCGTCCGAGATCACCGGGCTGGGTGTATCAGAGCACCGTGAACACCTGGGCACCTGAAAGGAGGACAACATGCTGGAGAGTGAAAAACTGGCCATTGCCGCGCACTTGCATGTGCTGCTGCGGCGTAAATCCGGCCGCGTGACCGATACCGAGTGGATGGCCACCAATGCCGAGTATGCCGCCGAGGTGGTGCGCTTCGCCCACCTCAAGGCGGCTGAGGACGGCCATGCCGATCTGGCCGAATGGGCCGACAAACTGGCTGCCGCCATGCAGGGCCACTTCATTGAGGATACCAAGCGACTGGGCCAGCGCGCCGCCATGCCGCAAGCCCAGTCGGGCTCGGTGTCCAGCGGACTAAGCCGCTATATCCGGGGATTGCGCTAGTCGGAATTGGTCGGGATCAATCGGGCCAGGCCACCAGCGTGCTCATGGGCAATTGGTCCAACTCGGCCAAAAGGCACGCCAGGCTGCGACCGGCAGCTTCCACCACCTGGCGCCCTGTATCGGCCGTGGCTGCGGCGGCGTTGCCCACGGCCCCTGCCGGGTTGTAGTCCTGCATTTGCCAGCCGAGCTTGGCACTCTTGCCATTGCCCAAAATCGCAAACTGCTGTGCCCGGTCTTGTGACGTGGAAGGGAAGTTTTTTGCCTTGCCCATGTCCACCTGCTGCGGGCTGAGGGCCAGCATCATGGCCGTCTCGATCTCACCGGCATGAATGCCGAACCGGTGCTCGGTTGCGTCAAACAAGGCGTTGAGGTCTTGCCCCTGCGCATCCAGCAGCGGCAGGTTGAACCAGCTCACACTAAAAACCAGCATGTCCAGGCGCGCGCGCAGGTCACGGGCCACGATATCCATGACGCTCACCTGACCGCCATGGGCATTGAACAACACCAGTTTCTTGATGCCTGCGGCCGCCACCGACTCCCCGATGTCGGTCCACAAACGAATAACGGTCTCGGCCTTCAGGGTCAGGGTCCCGGGAAAGCGCGCATGCTCGGGACTCAGGCCCACGGCCTGGGTGGGCAGCACCAGCACACTGAGTTCAGGCGCCAGGTGCGGCAACGCCGCCGCGACCACACCATCCACCAGCACGGTGTCCACGCTCAGCGGCAGATGCGGGCCGTGCTGCTCGGTGGCGGCCACCGGCAGCACGGCAATGGTGCGGGTGGCCTGGCCGGTTTCAATCCACTCGGCAAAGTCCTGGGTGCTGAGGTCAGCCCAGAATCGGGACGATTTGATCATGGCAAAAGGCTCTTTAGTGCTATTGTTTTCATCAAACAGATCCAATTAAAACGCCGGCCAGAGCCCGCATTAACCAAAAACAGGTGTTTTTGGGCTGGCATGGGCTGCAACAACGTAACACAAGGCCACAAACAACCAGACGAGCAGCTACCTGATCCAGACAGGAAGGCTTGAAAAGTGCGCAGTTGGGTTCAAACGAGTGGCTTTATTCACGAGCCTGATGCTAAGTGCAAAAGTCTGACAAGTATGGCGCGAAAACCCGCCCCGGCCAGATACAGTCTTCACTTTCGTTTGCACTATGCCCACGGACCCCAAGGAGATACCCCATGAATTGGTTTGAAGACTTTGAAACCAGAGACTTCCATGTGAACGGCGCGCGCATCCGCGCCCGCGTCTCAGCTGGTGCACCGGGCAACCGGCCTGCCCTGCTGCTGCTGCACGGCTTTCCGCAAAGCCATGTCATGTGGGCCCGGGTGGCGAAACACCTGAAAGACGATTTTTATGTGGTCATGCCCGACCTGCGGGGTTACGGCGACTCGTCCAAAGCGCCTGGCCTGGCCGACCACAGCAACTACAGCAAACGCGCGCTGGCCCAAGACATGGTGGAGGTGATGGACCAGTTGGGCATCGGCACCTTCTCGGTCTGCGGCCATGACCGGGGGGGTCGCGTCGCGCACCGCCTGGCAGTGGACCACCCCAGCCGGGTGCAGCGCCTGTGCGTGATCGACATTGCCCCCACGCTGGACATGTACGCAGCCACCAACTTTGACTTTGCCCGCGCGTATTACCACTGGTTTCACCTGATCCAGCCCGCGCCGCTGCCCGAGAACATGATCAATGGCAACCCCATGCCCTACCTGCACGCCAAGCTGGGCGGCTGGGGCTCTACCGGGCTGGACTACATCGAACCCGCTGCACTGGCCGAGTACGAGCGCTGCTTCCAGAGGCCCGAGACCATCCATGCCATGTGCGAGGACTACCGGGCCAGTGCAGGCATCGACCTGGAGCACGACCGGGCCAGCCGGGCCGGGCAGGCAATGGGCGCTGGAAAAATCGCCTGCGATGTGATGGTGCTGTGGGGCGAGCGCGGCGTGGTGCAGCGCCTGTTCAAACCCATTGAACTCTGGCAGGCCCAGTGCGCGGGTCAGGTCACGGGCCGGACCATGGCGGCAGGGCACTTTATTCCCGAGGAGCTGCCTGAACTTACCGCGACCACCCTGCGCAATTTTTTCCTGCCCAGCTAAACGGCCGTCAAGCCGTCAGGCGCCGCAGCACTTTTTGTACTTCTTGCCACTGCCACAAGAACATGGGTCATTGCGCCCGGGTGTGGCGACCTTGTGCACCTGCTCCACGCGGGGACCGATATTGCGCCACAGCTCGCGCAGGTCGTACACAGCCCACACGGCATCGGCAAACTCATTCATGCGCTTGAGGCTCATGCTGGGCGGACCGTCATCGTCAAATACAGACAGCGTCGGCTCGTCGGTGTCATCTTCGGTGATGGCCACGATGGCTTCCAGCGCCGCGTTGAGCCACTTGGTGGCCTCCTTGTCACGCGGGGCAGCCCACTCCTCGGGCCAAGCCTCCACCACAAACATGAAGCCCAAGGCCCACACCTGGCCGAAAGAGGGGATTTCTTCGCCAGCCATCGTGGCGCGCTCTTCTTCGGGCAGGGCGGCAATGGCACCGCGCACGTCCATCACCTCAGGCTGGTACGCGGCGTCTTCGTCAAGCGCCTTGATCTCGGTGTTGAGGGCCGTGGCCACCTCGTTCCAGCGGCGGGTCCAGATATCAAAAAAGCGCTGGTGTTGGGCCGCATCGGCAAAGGAGCCCTCGTCTTCTTCGCCTTCTCCGATGGCCAGCAACACCGGCAGGTATTCGGAAGCGGAAATGACACGGCGGCAGCAGATGAGTGCCGCCATGAAGCCTTCGCAGAACTCCCACTGCGGGGTTTCGTCGTAGCGCTGACGCAGGTCGTCCAGGATGGCGTCGATTTCGTCGAACTCGTCGGGGCTCACCGTCTCACTGGGCAAGGCAGTTGATAACTCGACGGACGTCTCGGGGGTCAGGGGCACAGTTTGGGGCATGGTCGCGGTCTCTGGGTGGGTCTGGTGATGCACCCCATTTTGCCTTGCCAGGCCAGCAGCCCCCGCGCGGGAGCCGTCTATTTCTTCAAGCCTGCCGCGCGCGCGTCTTCGGCCATCTTGCGCTGGGCCATGCGAATGAAGAAAACCCCCATGCCGAGTGTGAACACGATGCTACCGAGACTCAGCAAGCCGTCATCGGTTGTAAAAAAGGGTCCGTCATCAGCTTCATGGTCTTGGTCCCCTCGGGGTTGTTGAGCGTGTCCATCGATCCATCCGTCCTTTTTGACATTGACCTGCATCAACCACCGGCCAAGGCAGGGCAGAATCGGGCTTTGTCACAGTCTGTTGACGAGGATGCCGCCGTGTTGCATGCGCTGAATTTAATTTACCCCGTCCGTTACACCGCGATGGCCTGGCCGTGCTGGGCCTGATGCTCAGCGTGTTCACCTGGCTGGGCTTTGGCGTGGGGGCCTGGGTTGGCCTGACCTGCCTGGTGTTGGTGATGCTGGGCGTGACCACGCAAGACCCGCTGCGCCAGCAGTCGCTGGTGGTGCCGGACAAGGCGACCCGGGTGCACAATTTTCATGAGCAAACCCTGCACGCCCTCAAAGAACTGGTGCAAGCCGCCGGGTTGAATCACCCCCAGGAGATCACCGCCCACCATATCGTGCGGCGCACTGCCGACCACAAAGTGCAGTCACTGGCGCAGCTGATCTTGACCCAACTGCCCGATGGCGCCCTCTTGCGGGCCGACCTGAGCGACCTGCCCCAGATCTACCAGCAGAACTGGCCGCTGGCCAGCAGTGACAATTTCAAGCTCTTTATTTAATAGCACTCTAGGCAATAAATATGCCGACCGGAAACCATTTCTTCAAAAAAATAACCGTGCGATCCTTGTCCTGCCAGAAATGATGCGCCAGTGCTTCAGAAATTGAAGGCTAAGGCACTCAAAGCCACTTCCATCTACGGCTTTCTGGCCCGTTGCCGCCGCAGCAACAGCGTCATGAATTCATCCACCAATTCCCGGTGATCCGGTGTCAGGGATGAGTATTTGCTCGAAGTCATCGCAAGATCAAGTTCCGGGTGTTTTTCAACCGCGATGGTGCCTGCTGACCTGCCTGTGTCTTGTGGTGCGGCCTCCATCCTTCGGTGCAGTTCCGAGACGGTCACACCCAGCGCGATAGCAATACGCTCCAAGGTATCGGGCGAATAGCCCTGAATACCCCGTTCAATGCGGGACAGGTTGCTGGCGTTGGTGTCGGCCGCCAAGGCAATTTCCTCAAGCGTTGCCTTGTGCGCTTCCCTTATCTCCCGAATGACTTGCCCGATTTTCATGGGCGCAATGGTCTTTGGCATTGACGTGTCGCGCAAAGCGTGGCACGTCAAATAGA
>CAZBKX010000478.1:0-1528 GCA_964492535.1 uncultured Rhodoferax sp.
CAACGCTCCCGGCTACGTGGGTGTGCCGCAGGTCGGCGTGCAGGTGCGCATCAGCCCGGAAGGCGAGGTGCTCATCAAGTCGCCCGGGCAGTTCAGCGGCTACTACAAGCAGCCCGAACTCACCGCTGCGTCGTTCACCGAGGACGGCTTCTTCCGCACCGGCGACCTCGGTGAGCGCCGCGCCGACGGCATGCTCAAGATCACCGGCCGCGCCAAGGAGCTCTTCAAGACGGCCAAGGGCAAATATGTGGCGCCGGCGCCGATCGAGAACCGCATCAACGTGCACCCGCTGGTTGAGCTCTCGCTGGTCTCGGGCGTGGGCCAGCCGGCGGCCTATGCCATCGTCGTGCTGGCCGAGGACCTGCGGCCGCGGCTGGGCGACGCTGCGGTGCGCGCGCAGGTCCAGGGCGAACTCGAACGCCTGCTCGACACCGTGAACCAGGGCCTGCCCGACTACGAGAAGCTGCGCATGATCGTCGTCGCCCGGGAGCCCTGGTCGATCGAGAACGGCTGCCTGACGCCGACGATGAAGATCCGTCGCGCGCGCATCGAGGCCGCGGTGGCGCAACAGGTGGAAGGGTGGTATGCCGGCCAGGGTGCCGTGGTCTGGGCTTGACGCCGCCAATGAACCATCCGACCCCCAACCACGGCGGCGATCGCATCGCCGAAGCGCTGCACGCGCACGGCGTGCCCTGCATCTACACGCTGTGCGGCGGCCATATCTCACCCATCCTGAGCGCGGCCAAGGGGCGCGGCATCCGCATCGTGGACGTGCGCGACGAGGCCACCGCGGTCTTTGCAGCCGACGCGGCGGCGCGGCTGTCGGGCCGGCCCGGCGTGGCCGCGGTGACCGCGGGGCCGGGCATCACCAATACCATCACGGCGCTGAAGAATGCGCAGCTGGCGCAGTCGCCCGTGGTGCTGCTCGGCGGCGCGGCGCCGACCGCGCTGCAGGGGCGCGGCGCGCTGCAGGACATCGACCAGCGCCCGCTGGTCGAGCCGCACGTCAAGCGTTTCTTCAAGATGCGGCGGGTGCGCGAATTGGGCCCGGCGGTTGCCGAAGCGTTTGCGCTGGCGCAGTCGGGCGTGCCGGGGCCGGTCTTCATCGAGTGCCCGGTCGACCTGCTTTACGACGAGGCCTCCATCCGCCAGTGGTACGCCGACGCCGGCGGCAAGGGCACGGCGCTGGCCGATCGGGCGCTGCGCTGGTACCTGAACCGCCACGTGCGGCGCATGTTCGATGGCAGCCAGGACACGACGCCCGCAGCGGTGCAGCCCGTCGAGGCGCCTCGTGCATCGGATGCGAGCGTTCGCGACGCCTGGACGGCGCTGCACAAGGCCGAGCGGCCGCTGGCCGTGATCGGCAGCCAGGCCGTGGTGCAGGCAGCGCAGGCCGATGCGCTGGCCGATGCCGTGGCGCGGCTGGGCATTCCGGTCTACCTGTCGGGCATGGCGCGCGGCCTGCTCGGCCCGGCGCACCCGCTGCAGATGCGCCACCAGCGCCGCCAGGCCTTGCGTGACGCCGACT
>CAZBKX010000479.1:0-2632 GCA_964492535.1 uncultured Rhodoferax sp.
TCGTTGGCGCTGCCGGCTCGCTGCATGGGCACCAGGGGCGCCATTTGGCGGGCCCGGTCGGGCTGGCCACCTGAGGCGTGAATGTCGGTCTCAATGATGCCGGGGCGTACCGCGTTGACCCGAATCCCCTCCAGCGCCACCTCTTTGGCGAGGCCGATGGTGAGGGTGTCGATGGCGCCCTTGCTGGCCGCGTAATCCACATACTGCCCCGAGCCCCCCAGACGCGCTGCTGCGCTCGATACATTGACGATCACGCCGCCGCTGCCCCCATGGCGCGTGCTCATGCGCTTCACGGCTTCGCGCGCACACACAAAGCTGCCCACGACGTTGATGTCAAACATGCGCTTGAGCCGCGCCACGCTCATCTCGTCCACGCGGGCGGCCACGTCCACCACCCCGGCGTTGTTGACCAGGGCGGTGAGGCGCCCGAGTTTGGCGTCAATTTTCTGGAACATGGCCATGACCTGGGCCTCGTCACCCACATCGGCCTGCACGGCCATGGCGTTGCCGCCTCGGGCGCGAATCTGGCGCACGATCTCGTCGGCGGCGAGTGAATTGGCGGTGTAGTTGACGGCCACCGCGTAGCCGCGTTGCGCAGCGAACAGGGCGGTGGCGGCACCAATGCCGCGCGAGCCGCCCGTAACAAGAAGGGTAGGGTTCACAGTGTGTCCTGCGGGGTGTGCAAAATTAGGTTAAAACCGGCGCTTGGGTCAGTGCATGTTAGCCGCAGCCTGCAGTCCCCACGCTAAAGACAAGCCACAAATAACCAAGAAGGAGACGAACTTGGCCACCATTGACTATTACTTTGCCCCGCAAAGCCCCTGGACATACCTGGGCCATGCCCGCTTGACAAAGATCGCCCGCGCAGCGCAGGCCGATGTCCGCGTTTTGCCGGCTGACTTTGGCGAGGTCTTTGCGGCCTCGGGTGGCCTGCCTTTGCCCAAGCGGGCCCCCCAGCGCCAGGCCTACCGGCTGCAGGAGTTGGCCCGTTTCCGGGATCATCTGCAGTTGCCGTTGACAGTGCAGCCCCGCTTTTCCCCGGTGGCGGCTGACCCGTCCGCCCGGTTGATCGTGGCGGTGGGTCTGCACGACGACATGGCAGCCGCCATGCGCCTGAGTGGCGCCGTATTTGCGGCCGTGTGGGCGCAGGAGCGTGACATTGCCAGCCCGGAGGTATTGGCCGAGTTGCTGGCCGAGTGCAGCCTGCCGGCGCAGCGGCTGGACCAGTCGTTTGATGCGGCTGTCCAGGCGGTCTATGACGCCAACACCCGTGCTGCGCTGGACGCTGGCGTCTTTGGAGCGCCCAGTTACTGCGTGGAGGGCGAAATTTTCTGGGGCCAGGACCGGCTTGACTTTTTGGCCCGCAAGCTCAGGGTGTCGATGGAAGGGTAGGGCTGAGCCCACCCGAATTCATGGTTTCCCTCCTTCAGAGGTGTTTTATGCCTTTTACTCCCATTTTTAAGTCTTTTAGGCCTCTGGCCGGCGTATCTATTGCTCAGGTAGCCATCATATTCATAGCGTTTTGGGGCTTGATGCAGGCCCGGCCAGCCGCCAGCCAGCCCTACAGCGGGCCGCTGTTCGATGCCCACCTTCATTACAACGAAGAGGCTTGGAACGGCCAGGTCGGGCCGCACCCTGTCAGCGATGTGCTGGCCCGCATGAAACGCAACAACGTGCAGGCGGTGGTGGCCAACTCGCGCCCCAACGACGGCACGCGGGCCTTGGCAGACGCGCGGGATGCCACCCGTGCCGCAGGTGTCACGGTCATTCCGTTCGTGCGTCTGTACCGCAACCGCGCGGACTACGACAACTGGTTTCGGGATGAGTCTATTTTTGAGATGGTGCAGGCCGAGCTGGCCCGGGGCACGGGCAGCGGTCCTTACCGGGGCTTGGGTGAGTTTCACCTGTACGACAGCGCCAACGCCAACGGCGTGGTCGCCAAAAAGTTGATGACCCTGGCCGACGAGAAAGGACTGGCGGTGCTGGCGCATGTGGACGATGTAGCCATCGACCTGCTGATGGCCAACACCCCGTCCAAGGGGCAAAAGATGCGTCTGATCTGGGCGCATACGGGCATTGGCGGCGCCTCGGCCGAGCGGGTCGACGCGCTGCTGGGCCGCTACCCTTTGCTGATGGGCGAGTTGTCGTACCGGCCCGGCCTGACCTGCGAAGGCGGGCGACTCTGCCCCGAATGGCGTGCCCTGGTGCTGAAATACCCCACCCGTTTCATGCTGGGATCGGACACCTGGGTCAACCAGCGCTGGCTCTACTACGACGAGCTCATGCAGGGCTACCGAACCTGGCTGGGGGACTTGCCGGCCGTGGTGGCGCGCAACATTGCCTGGATCAATGGTGCCTCGGTTTTTGGTCTGAACTAAGGCGAACGATTTTTCAACCTGTCCTCAAAGGCAAATCCACATGCCCCAGTTCCACCCTTACCCCGGTACCGCTGCCATGGCGCTCCATACCGTGCTGGAAGAAATCGGCGCGCCGTTTCAATGGGTGCCTGTGGACCGCCTGGCCCCCACCCTGGTCTGACGCCCAAGCAGGCCTTCGTTCAGCGGCCGGAGCGCTCCAGGTAGCGTTTGCGCCAGAAAAATACCACCAGGCCCAGAGCTGTCAGTGCCATGAA
>CAZBKX010000480.1:0-5526 GCA_964492535.1 uncultured Rhodoferax sp.
GTTACTGGGATGGAGGTCGTGACGACGGGGATAGTGATCAAAAAGATGATCAACAGCACCAGCATCACATCCACCAGCGGGGTCGTGTTGATGGCCGACATGACGGCATCTTCGCCGTCGTCGTTGGAGCCAACGTTCATGGCCATGACTGGCTCAGGCCTTGTTGACTGTACCCAGCACCACAGCGTGCAGGTCGCTGCTGAAGGCGCGCACCTCATCCATGACGGCCTTGTTGCGGCGCACCAGCCAGTTGTAGGCAAGCACAGCGGGCACCGCCACAGCCAGGCCGATGGCGGTCATGATCAAGGCTTCACCGACGGGGCCAGCGACTTTGTCAATGGAAGCCTGGCCAGAAATACCGATGGCGGTGAGAGCGTGATAGATGCCCCAGACCGTGCCAAAGAGGCCCACGAACGGGGAGATGGAGCCCACGGTCGCGAGAAAAGCCAAGCCGCTTTGAGTGTTGCTCTGCACGCGGTCTACGGCGCGCTGAATGCCCATGGAGATCCAGTCATTCAGGGGAATGTGGCCCATGAGTCCTTCATGCTTCTTGAGGGCGTTGGTGGCGGCATCAGCGATGAAACGAAAGGCGCTGTTGGACTCCAGCGCGCTGGCCCCCTGCTCTACAGAGCCCGCGGTCCAGAAGTCCTGGGCGGCCGCTTTGGCCTGGCGGCCCATCTTGGCTTGCTCCAGGAGCTTGACGACCATGATGTACCAACTGCCCACGCTCATGATGAGCAGCAGCAGCAGCACCACCTTGGCCACAGCGTCTGAGGTCCTCCACAAAGACTCCAACCCGTAAGGATTGGAAGCCGATTCGGGGGATTTGGGCGTCATGGCAACTGGCATCAGGGCGCCTGCTGCCGGAGCAGCAACCGCACCAACAGGCGCCGCACTGACGGCGGCAGGATTGGCGGCGGGCTGGGCATTGACAAGCCCGCACGCCATATAAAAAACCAGTCCCAGGGCACAGGCACCAGTCCGCAAGGCTTGAGCAAACTTGATTTCCACTTCATTTCCTTTAAATATGGGTTTCATGAGGCGCAATCGTTCCCGGCACAGCGACGATCTCAAAAACACAGCGCGCCAGTATAGGGGGATGGGAATCAGCCACTACCGAGGTAAAGCGCCTGCCTGCACAGAGGTGCAAGAAGACCAGCGGTCTATTGGCACCTATCCGTTCTGCCGGTCCAGCTCCCGCAATCGCCGCAATTTTTCAGCAATTTTGATCTCCAACCCGCGTTCAACCGGGCGGTAAAAACCGGGATTCGCCATGCCATCGGGCAAGTACCGTTCGCCTGCCGCAAACCCGTCAGCCTCATCATGGGCATAGCGGTACGCTTTGCCATAGTCCAGGTCTTTCATCAGCTGGGTTGGCGCATTACGCAGATGCATCGGCACGGGGCGGGTGCCGTCCTTTTTCACAAAGGCGCGGACTTCCTTGAAGGCTTTGTAGACCGCATTGGATTTGGCCGCCATGGCCAGATAGACCACGCATTCAGCCAGCGCCAGTTCGCCCTCGGGCGACCCCAGGCGTTCATACACGTCAGCTGCGTCCAGCGCGAGACGCAGCGCGCGCGGATCAGCCAGCCCGATATCTTCGCTGGCCATGCGGATGAGTCGACGCGCCAGATAACGGGGGTCCGCACCGCCATCCAGCATGCGCACAAACCAATACAGCGCCGCATCGGGGTTGCTTCCCCGAACCGACTTGTGCAGAGCCGAAATGGTGTCGTAAAACTGCTCGCCTCCCTTGTCATAGCGGCGGATGCGCTCGCCCAGCACTTTGAGCAGCCAGCCGTCGGTGAGTTTGGCCACCCTTTCCTGGCGAGCTGCCACAGCCAAGGTCTCCAGCGTGTTGAGCAATCGCCGTGCATCACCATCGGCATAGGCCACCAGTCGGTCAATTGCTATATCTTCAATAGCACCAAGACCAATAGAGTCGCCGGCCAGAAGCACTATTTTCTTTAAATCTTCGGCTGCAAGGGGCTCTAACACATACACGGCTGCCCGGGACAACAGGGCCGAGTTCACTTCAAACGACGGGTTTTCCGTGGTTGCACCAATAAAGGTAAACAGCCCACTCTCCACATGGGGCAAAAAGGCATCTTGCTGACTTTTGTTGAAACGGTGAACTTCATCCACGAAGACGATCGTGCGCCGTCCTTGCCCGCGTGCCAACTGCGCCAACTCCACCGCTTCACGGATGTCTTTCATGCCCCCGAGCACGGCACTGATGGTGATGAACTGGGCGTCAAAAGCCGTTGCCATCAGCCGCGCGATCGTGGTTTTTCCCGTACCGGGTGGTCCCCACAAAATACAACTGTGAGCTTGTCCGGACTCAAACGCGATCCGCAGCGCCATGCCTTCGCCGAGCAATTGCTGCTGGCCAATGACCTCACTGAGTGTTTTGGGGCGGAGCCGCTCGGCCAGAGGCTCGTGGGGGCCTGACTGTACTTTGTCCACTCGTGCGACCTCAAGGCCGGATGACATCTGCCCCCGCCGGGATTTTGAATTGAAAGCTCGCGCTGGGCAACGCTGGGTTCACCTCCATGCGGCTGAATGTCAACAGGGAGCGTTGCCCAAAACTGTCGAGTATCTCCAGGGCAGCCAGTCCGCCTGCCACTTGTTTTGCGGGGTCACTGGCCTGAAAACCCACCCGAATGCTCTGCAACTGACCATCACCCGCCTTGGGCGTGGCGGCCACCCATTGCAGTCCGTCCTTGTCGGGCGCATCTGCCAGCGTGAAGTCAGCCTGCAGCGCCCGCAAATCAGGCGCGGCAGCGATCAACGCTGCAGGAGTAGAGCCCAAAACCTGCGACTGCTTGCGCGCAGTCACCTGGTTCAGGTCCGCGTCATACAGCCACAAGGTTTGCCCATCCGCCACGATGCTTTGCTCAAACGGCTTGCTGTAGATGAACTTGAACCGGTGGGGTCTGGAAAACTCGAAGGTGCCGCTGGACGTTTTCACCCGGGGTGCCTGCCCCTCTTTGGCCGGCGAGGTCACCACCTGCGTGAAGTCGGCGCGGCCTGTTTTCACTGTTTTCACAAAGAGTTCAAGGCTTTCCAGGCCTCCAGCCGGCGCATTTATTGCCCAAAAAGCTATTAAAATAGTAGCGATTCGCTTCATGTTTCATTCCGCCCTTGCAGGCACCAAAATTTCACGCTGACCACTGCTGCTCATGGAACTGACCAAACCGGCGTTCTCCATGTCTTCAACCAGCCGGGCCGCGCGGTTGTAACCAATCTTGAGGTGACGCTGTACCAGGGAGATGCTGGCCTTGCGGTTCTTGAGCACCACCTCGACGGCCTGGTCGTACATGGGGTCTTTCTCACCGCTGCCACTGCCACCCTCGCCCATCAAGTCACCCACGCTGTCATCGGTGCCGCCTTCGAGCACCCCTTCTACGTAGTTGGGCTCGCCCTGGGACTTGAGGTAACTGACCACCCGGTGCACCTCCTCATCACTGACAAAGGCACCGTGCACACGGGTGGGCAACCCACTGCCAGGCATGTACAACATGTCCCCCAAGCCCAGCAAGGCCTCTGCGCCCATTTGATCCAAAATGGTGCGGCTGTCGATCTTGCTGCTGACCTTGAAAGAAATGCGGGTGGGAATATTGGCCTTGATCAGCCCGGTGATCACATCCACACTGGGGCGCTGCGTGGCCAAAATCAGGTGAATGCCCGCCGCGCGCGCCTTTTGGGCCAGGCGGGCGATCAATTCCTCAATTTTCTTGCCGATGACCATCATCAAATCAGCCAGCTCATCAATCACGACCACGATGTGTGGCAGGCGCTCCAGCGGCTCAGGTGACTCGGGCGTCAGGCTGAACGGGTTGCCGATCAACTCACCCCGCGCTTTGGCCTCATCCATCTTGGCGTTGTAACCGGCGAGGTTTCGCACACCCAACTTGCTCAGGAGCTTGTACCGGCGCTCCATCTCATTCACGCACCAGGTCAAGCCGTAAGCCGCCTGCTTCATGTCGGTGACCACGGGCGCCAGCAAATGGGGAATGCCCTCATAGACCGACATCTCCAGCATCTTGGGGTCAATCATCAGGAGCCGGACATCCCGCGCCTCGGCCTTGTACAAAAGGCTCAAAATCATGGCGTTGATACCCACCGACTTGCCCGAACCAGTGGTTCCCGCCACCAGCACGTGGGGCATCTTGGCAAGATCAACGACCACCGGGTTGCCAATGATGTCTTTGCCCAGGCCCATGGTCAGCATCGACTTGGCTTCATGGTAAACCGATGAGCCCAGGATCTCAGCCAGGTTGATGGACTGGCGCTTGGCATTGGGCAACTCCAGTGCCATGTAGTTCTTGCCGGGGATGGTCTCCACCACCCGGATCGACACCAGACTCAGTGAGCGGGCCAAATCTTTGGCCAAGCCCACGATCTGGGACCCCTTCACGCCCGTGGCGGGCTCGATCTCGTAGCGCGTGATCACCGGGCCCGGTTGGGCCAGCACCACCCGCACATCGACACCGAAATCCTTGAGTTTTTTCTCGATCATGCGGCTGGTCATCTCCAGCGCCTCGGGGGCAACGGTCTCCTGCCTCAGAAGTGGACTATCAAGCAGGTCAACCTGCGGCAAATTGTTATCCGGCAACTCTTTGAACAAGGGCTTTTGCCGTTCTTTGACCACGCGCTCGCTTTTTGGCACATTCATCAATACCGGTTCAATCATCACTGGCGAGGGGTGATGTGCGGCCATATCCTCACGCTCCTCGATCAGCACTTCTTCACGCTCCCGTGCAGCCTGCTGGCCCAGAGCGATGTCTTGCGCCACCTCTCGCTGCTCGCGCCGGGATTCGATCTGCACACTGAGCCAACCGCCCAGGCGCTCTGCGACCTGACCCCAGGAAAACCGGAACACCATGGCCGAACCCACCAACCCCAAGGCGATAGCCAGAAGCGCCGAGCCAGCAAAGCCCAGCCAACGCACACTGAGTGGCCCCACAAAATAGCCCAGAACACCGCCACCGTGCCCCGGCAAACGGGGCTCCAGACTGTAAAAGCGCGACCATTCAAGAATGACACTCGCACTCAATAAAAGGATCAGCCCAAGCCAGAAAGCAAGCCGGCTGGCCGTGAATCGCGCGAGGGACGAATGGGCTGACGCCAGGGGTTCGATTTTTGGTGTGAGCAACTCCCGCCCGCGAAGCCATTGCGCCAAGCCGGCCAGCCAGGCGTAAACGCTCGCTGCGACACACCACCAGACCGAAAATCCCAATAAAAAATAGCCCCCATCTGCCAACCAGGCACCCAGCAGCCCGGCCTTGTTGCGTACCGGGCCGCCATTGCCTGACGTCGACCACGCGGCGTCCTGCGGCGAGTAGCTCAGCAGGGCCAGCAAACAAAAGATCAGGACTAAAAAGCCAGCCATCAGGCCCAGCTCACCCATGAAACGGGACCAACCTGAGCGAGGCGGAGTGGTCGAAGTACGGGAAGAATTCAGGGTGTTTAACGAGTAAGTCATACTACGTCTGACTGTACACGGCACAGCAGATTTTTAAC
>CAZBKX010000481.1:0-5428 GCA_964492535.1 uncultured Rhodoferax sp.
GTGCCGGGCGGGGGCGTGGCACTGCTGCGTGCGCGCCGGGTGCTGACGGGCCTGAGCGGCAGCACACTCGATGAGACCTCGGGCATTCGCCTGGTCTGGCGCGCCCTGGAGGCACCTCTGCGCCGCATGGTGAGCAACGCCGGTGACGAGCCGTCGGTCATTCTCAACCGCGTCGACGAGTCGGCGGATGCCGCCTTTGGCTACAACGCGGCCACGCGGACGTTTGGCGACCTGCTCCACATGGGCGTGATCGACCCCGCCAAGGTCACCCGCCTGGCACTGCAAAACGCCGCCTCCATTGCCGCCCTGGTTCTCACCACCGACTGCCTGATTGCATTGGCCCCGGCTGAGCCAGGCCGCCCCAGTGCGCTGGGGCCCGAGGCTGGCCCTGACCTGGTTTGATTCACCCGTTAAAAAGGAACACTATGGATACCACTTGGGTTTTAGTTGCCAATGGCGAGCGCGCACGCTGCTTTGAGCGCCGAGCAGAGGACCACGCCCTGATCGAGCTGGCTGACTTCGTTCACCCCCAGAGCCACCTTGTGAGCACCGTGCCGGCGGGTGATGTCAGCGGCGACGCGGGCAAGGGCCATGGCCGCACAGGGCACGCCGGCACCCAGTTTGAGCCCCACACCGAGGTTCAGGCCAAAGAGCGCGGCAACTTTGCCATCCAGTTGACCAACTTCCTCAACCAAGGCGTGAGCGCCCACGAGTGCAGCAGCCTGGTGTTGATCGCCTCCCCCGCGCTGCTTGGCGAACTCAAGCCCCGCCTGAGCGTGGCCGCAGCCAAGGCCCTTCACACCGCGGTAGCCAGTGACCTGACAAGCTACACCGGACCTGAGTTAAAGCAGCGCGTAGACCAGGTCCTGGCACCCGCTCATTGACCGGCGCAAGCCCCCCTTTTTCATAGACCCACCTGGAGTACCACATGCTGAAAATACTGATCGCCGTTGATGGATCTGAACATGCCAATCGGGCCATTGACGCTGTCGCCAAGATGGCCCGGTCTTCCCTGGACCTGGAGGCAACGCTCTTGTGCGTCAGCGCCGAACCTCTCATCTATGCTGGCTTCACCGCGGCGACCATCCAGAAGATCGAAGAAGATCAAAAGAGGCAACAAGGCACCATCCTGACCCAAGCCAGCGAGCATGCCCGCGCACTGCAACTGAAGGTGTCAGAACCCGTGCGAGCCTACGGGGTTATTGCCAACGAAATCGTGCGGGTGGCCAACGAACACCGGGTCGACCAGATTGCCATGGGCACGCGTGGCATGGGCGCTATCGGCAACATGCTGCTGGGCTCGGTGGCCCAGCGCGTGATCCATCAGTCAGAGGTGCCTGTTCTTCTGGTCAAGTGAGTTGCTGGCGCCTGCAGGCGCCTCCTGGTTTTGGCGCCGATCCAGGCCGCCGTGGCCCTGGATCACGCCGCGCCGACTGCCCTCGCGGTACACAGCGCAGCCCTTCAAGCCCAAGGCCCAGGCCCTTCGCAACACCACCCCATGCTCCTGCACAGTCGCGTTGCGAGGCAGCCGCACAGTTTTGGAGATGGCATTGTCCACACAAGTTTGCGCCGTGGCCATCACCTGCAACTGGTCCTCGGGACTGACATCCACAGCCTGCACAAAATGCGCTGGTAGCGCTGCCGTCTGGCCCATGAGCGAGCGATAGTGCTGGCACGCGGCGTCTTCCACCTCAAAGGGAATCATCTGGCCGTCGGCCCCGCGCACATGACGCACTGCCTTGAAGGCCAATACCGGCTCCAGCCCGCTGGAAGTGTTGTTGGCCAGCAGGCTCACCGAGCCGGTGGGCGCCACGGCCAACAAGTGGCTGTTTCGGATGCCGTGCTGCGCAATGGCATCCTGGATCTCATGCGACAAATCCAGCACAAACGGGCTGGCGCCAAACCTGATTTTGTCGAACTCGGGGAACGCGCCCTTTTCTTGCGCCAGCCCGACCGAGGTGCGGTAAGCCGTGTCGCGGATCAAACCCATGATCTCGCCCGTGAGCGCCACACTGGCCGGTGCGCCATAGCGCAGCCCCAGCATCGCAAACAAGTCTGCCAGACCGGTGATGCCCAAGCCAATGCGACGGCTCGCCCCGCCCGCTTTCTCCTGAGCCTTGAGCGGAAACAGCGAGATGTCATGCACATTGTCCAAAAATCGCGTCGCCACGCTGGCCACTGCCGCCAAACTGCCAAAGTCGAACTTGGGATGCTTGGAGAAGGGATGCTGCACAAACCGGCTCAGGTTGATGGACCCCAGGTTGCAGGCGCCAAAGGGCGGCAGGGGCACCTCTCCACAGGGATTGGTGCTTGAGAGGTGCTCGCAGTACCAGAGGTTGTTGGCGCGGTTGATGCGGTCAATGAACAGCACGCCGGGTTCGGCACTCGCGTGCTCGGCGGCCAGCAATTTGTCCCACAAAACGCGTGCCGGGATGCGCCGGTACACCAGGCACAACTGCGGCGTGGTGGTACCGGACCACTCCCGCTCGCACACCTCGGCGCTGGCCGGAATCGGCTGCTCGCCCAGGGGAAAAACCAGCGCCCAGGGACCGTCTTCATCCACCGCGCGCATGAAATCATCGCTCAGCAGCACCGACAAATTAAAGTGCGCCAGGGCTGCGCCCGACAGCTTGGCGTCAATGAAAGACTCAATGTCGGGGTGGTCGCAGCGCAGCGTGGCCATCATCGCGCCACGGCGCAGGTTGGCCGACTCCAGCACCGTGCACGCCGCCTCCCACACCGCCATGAAAGACACCGGGCCCGACGCCACACTGCCGCTGGCCGCTGCGAGCGCACCAACGGGCCGCAACGTGGAGAAATCAATACCCACGCCCCCACCGGCCTGCAAGGTCACCATGGCCTCGCGCAGTGCATTGAATATGCCTTGTAGCGAGTCTTCAATCGGCCCCATCACGAAGCAGTTGAACAAGGTGGCGCGGCGCGAGGTGCCCGCGCTGGCCAATATCCGCCCCCCCGGCAAAAACCGGAAATCGGTCAGGATCGCCCTGAACCGCTCGCGCCATTCGTTGTGGTGATACGCCTCGGCGCCAGAGACGGCCAGCGCGACCCGGTCCCACGTCGCCTCAATCGACGGCTCCTGCATGTGCCCGCCCTCGGACCAGCGGTACCGGGTACGCCAGACGTGCTCTGAAATGGGGGTTTTCAAGGGTGATTTATGCATGACGGGCCATCCTGACTCAAAGATGATTTGAGCGTAGCGACGCCCGGCCCTACCCTCTTGACCAATCGCAACAGACAAGTACGGCGCTGACACCTATGTCTATTTTTATAGCTGCCAGCGCAATGAAGACGCCGGCTGGAGGCCTGAAAAGCTTAGAAGGCTTAAACCTCATCAAATGGGTTGACGACTTGTACACCGCAGCCCAGAAAGTCGCGCACATTGCGGGTGGCCAGCACCAGTTGGTGTTCGATGGCGGTGGCGGCAATCAGCATGTCAGGGGTGCTGCGGATGATGCCCTGGGCCTGGAACTGCCCGCGAAGCACGCCAGCGCGCTGCGCAATGGTCGGCGTCATCGGGTACACCGCGTGCAGGCGCCCCACCAAGGCGTTGAACAGCGCCAATTTGCGTGTGTTGGGCTGCCAGGCCAGGCCAAAGTGAGCCTCCTCCAGGGTGACGACCGAAATAGCCAAGAGATGTACCGACTGCAACCAATGCATGACCCGGGCATCGGGCGTGCTTTTTAATGAACTCGCTGATCACGTTGGTGTCTGCCATGACGATGGTGGCGTTCATACAGGGTCAGCCTCAAGCAGGGTCGGCAAAGCCATTGGCCCGCTGCCATGCCGTTTGTCGCGTCGTGGGCGAGGGCCCGGCAAGCCCGGTGTCGTCTTGCATCATATAGGTCTGGCGCAGTTGCAGCAGCTGGCTGTAAAGGCTCTCAGCCACCGGCTTGACGGCGGCTTCCACGCGATAAAAGTACTCGGGCGACACCAGCACCGCGACAGGTTTGTTGCGGTTGGTGATGACTTGGGGTTGCTGCTGCGCCGCAGCAACCAAGGCAGACAACTGTTGGCGGGATTGAGCGATTGAGATGGACATAACCATTCCTTGTGTACTTTTGTTATGTACATTTTAGTCAACTCATTAAAAATTGCACCATCCAATTCGGAGCCGTTCGAGCTACGCCTACGGCTAACTCGACCTCCTTGACTCAATTTTTATAGCTACCAAGGCAATGAATACAAGGCTGGAGGCCTAAAAGGCTTGAAAATCCTGCACTTTCAGTCGTCGTAGTGCCCACGGCATGCAATGACGTCAAAGTCAACATCGTCGGCCGCATACACAAGGCGATGCGTTTCATCAACGCGCCGCGACCAGTAACCCGCCAAATTGCCCAGCAAAGGCTCCGGCTTGCCTATGCCCAAGAATGACTCGCGCCGGGCCGCCTCAATCAGCGTGTTCATGCGCTTCAAGGTCTTTTTGTCTTGCCCTTGCCAGTAGGTGTAGTCCTCCCAGGCCGCAGGAGTGAAGCGAATGGAACGGCTCATGGCGCTCCAGCGTCCAGCAGCACGCGCCGCACAGCCAGAGCAGCACTGACAATGTCATTACAACAGCTACAGTGAGCGTTCATCAAGGAGACAGATGCATGCAGACAGCCACCGAAGCAAAACGCGAAACGCTCAATATTCGCATCAAGCCCGAGGTCCGCGATCTCATCGACCGTGCGGCAAAGTCGCGGGGCAAAAATCGCACTGACTTCATCCTGGACTCTGCCCGACTGGCGGCAAAAGACACTTTGCTGGACCAAGTGATCATGGCGGTCAGTCCGCAAGCGTTTGAAGCGTTTCAGACCAGGTTGGACATGCCGCCCAAGGCTAATGCGCATTTGCGTTAAACCATGCAGACCCCCTCCCCATGGGAACGCGGATTTCGGTCGGGCGCTGGTTCGGGATGCTGGCCTGCGCGTCATCCAGGCGGCTAGTGCCATTGGTATTCGCGGCCTGGTGGTCCACGCCCTGTCAGATTCGGCCAAAGCCTTCTTTGACAACATGGGATTTGAGGCCTCTGCGCTTGACCCCTTCCTGCTGATGATCAGCTTGCCCGACCTTTTTGACGCCTGTGGGCCTTTGAACGCCTGACTAATTTTTCCGGTCCCCGGATTTTTGAGGTATCCCGCTGCTCGCTGTTGGCAAGCCCAAACTCAGCTTGGCCCCAAAGCTCAAGGCATTCGCTGACCGAGAAACTGAAACTCCAAGTCTTCACGTTGGATTTTTCGCATTGAAACGCCAACCCAGTCAACGGGCGCGGCATCGACCATGGTGGGATGGCCGGATAGGGGCATGCGGCCATGCGTGATGTATCCGAAGCTGATCAACAATACAAATGTATTAACAAATTGACTGACATCCAAATATTTTGTTAATACAATAGAAAGTATGCGCTACGAACACGACGTGAAGAAACTCG
>CAZBKX010000482.1:0-13873 GCA_964492535.1 uncultured Rhodoferax sp.
CGATGGACCGCTTTGGTGCGCTACATCGTAGAAAAAATCATCGACGCCAAACCAAAAAATGATGTTCAGCCTACGCTTATGCAGTCAAATTTCCCGCAGCCGCTCCTCCCGGCTACGGGGTAACTGAGGAATTTAGGTTGATGAATGGCAGCGCCATGGGAAGCGTCAAATTTGACTCACTCTCACAAACGGGATGCGCATCGCTGCGCTCACCAATGTCGCCGACGATTCCCGGACCATGCTGAGTGGCGGGCTCACCCAACAGTGGTGCTAACCGCTGTGAGTTCGCACCAATGCTATTTCGGTCATCGCGGCGCTGCCATTCGCTTTTTAATGCAATTGGCGCACCGCAGCAGCCTATGCCCTTGTTTCTTTAGGAACGCCTGGTCCGCGCTCGGGGTTGGGATGCTGAGTAGTTACAAATTCTGGGGAAATGGTGTCGAACTTCTGTAGCCAGCAGGGTAGTTCAAGCAACTCATCACCACCAAGGTCAGGCCTGGGAATACAGCAAGGCCTTTGGCCTGATGAACCTGCAGTTCAACGAGGCCGGTGCCGTCAAGAGCTGCGGCGGCAAAGCTTCGCTGGTGATTGGCGACAATTTCAAGCGCAAGGACACATGAACACGGCCTTCACGCTGCTGCCATTCACCAATGTGCTGGTATAAAGTCACTCACCGGCGCCGAGATGGTGACCGCGCTGGAAGATGCCGTAGCCAACCACCTCGACCTGGCCCAGTCCAACGTCTCGCACCCCGATGCGGCGGGTCTGCGCTGGAACCTGGACATGAGCCGCGCGCGCGAGCAGCGCTTCAGCAACGTGCAGGTGCGCGTTAAGGCCACCGGCGCGTGGAGCAACATCGACCCCGCCAGAACCTATGTGCTGGTCACCAACGACTTCATTGCCGAAGGCAAGGACGGCTACACCGCGCTGGGCACCGTGTTCAAGGCGGGCCGCTCGGGCAACACCTATTTGCCGTACACGCAAAGCTTTGTGGACGATGTGCTGGTCAAGGGCAGCATTGCACGCCCGGCGCGGGGCGACTACTCACACCAGACAGTCATCACCCTGGCAGGCGTGAGCTTGCCTTGACGTCCCGGGCCAAGCCGCAACAGGCCGAGCACTGCCCCCACCAACCAAAGGCATCTGTATATACTGATGCCTTTGGCATTTTGGGGATTGTCATGACCACACGGGTTTTATTCAGCATCAACGATGAGATCATGGATTTGTTTCGCACCGTGGTGCCGTCGCGTGAGCGCAGTAAAACGATAGAAAAATTCATGCGCGAAGAGATTGAGCGTCGCTCCAAAGCGCGGGAGCAACGCATCGAACAGCTGGCCACCCTGGTTGAAACCGACCCTGCCTTCGTTGAGGTCCGGGCGGTGTCCGATGATGTGGACGCGGTGGCGGGTGAGGCTGCTCAGTGAGCAGCAGCATCCTGCGGGGCGATATTTACCTGGTGGACTTCGACCCACCCAAAGGCGAAGAATTCAAAGTGGGCGCGGAAATGCTGAAACGTCGCCCTGCCGTGGTCATCAGCCACAACGGAATCAATCGAGCTCGGCGCACTGTCATGGTGGTGCCTTTGTCAAGCGCGCCAACGCCGGTTGAAATATTTGCGGTGCCGGTGCCCTCTGCCGGGCCCAACTCAGTGGCGGTATGCGATCAAGTCACCACCATCAATAAGGCCACACGTTTGCTGCACCGCTTGGGAACGATGTCGCGCGGCGATTTCAGGTTGGTGGAAAACGGCGTCAAAGAGGCACTTGGATTTGCGGTGTAAGGCCTTGCCTCATCAGCACCACCCCAAACTGCTCAGCCCAACTCCGACACGTAGTCCGACACCCTCGGGCGCAAACGCACCGGGCGGTGTTGGGTGACGGTACCCATGTTGATGCAACACACGGCTTGCTCCGAGGCCTGCAACCCGAACAAGGTCCGCAGTTGCGGCGAAGCCAGTGCCTGACCACTGGTCAGGCCGGTGCCCAGGCCGGCAGCATGGGCGGACAACACCATGTTTTGAATCGCGCAGCCCAGTGACACCAGCCGCTCGGCGTCACTCACCTCGGTGTCCCACACGTCCGCTGCGGGTATCGGCGACTCTCCCCCCGGGGCAGCAGGCTCTGTCAGACGGGCAATGGCCAGCATCAGGAACGGCGCCCGGTGCGCCTTCTCCCGTGCACTCTCGACCTGCGCGGCCGTGGCATCCGGGTCACGGTCCAGCAGGGCTTGGCCAAACGCTGAAGCCAGCCGTTCGCGCTGGTGGTGAGGCACCACCACAAAGCGCCAGGGCATGAGCTTTCCGTGATCTGGCGCAGCACCGGCCGCACCCAGGATGTCCTGCAACTGCTGGGGTGAGGGGCCCGGCTCCAGCAGCCGTCGGGGCGGGACATTCTGGCGGGAATGAATCAGGGCGTTGGCGAATTCCGATAATTCCTGATCGCTGGCGCTGTCCATCAGGTGCTCCTTGGGTTGAAAGCCATGCATGCAGCCTGCTCAACCGCACTTCTTTTGCACATCAAGACGATGGGTCCTGAGGGCGCAACCAAGAGTATCACCCTGTTGCACAACAGGCTGCAAGCAACGCAAACCAACGCACGGTCCTGCGCCAATGGCGGGCGGTCGTGTGGAACAGGTGCTGGCGTTCGCGCTGTCATGACACTCCAATCACTCCTCTTTTTATCATCAAAAGACTTATAAAATGCCGGCCAGCGGACGATTTGATTAAAAACTCACGCCAGCAGCCACCCCTGAACCTCCGCCTGGGTCGGGATGCGCCCGCTGCTGACCAGCTTGTCGTTGATGACCAGGCCGGGCGTGGACAACAGGTCGTACTGCATGATTTGCTGCATCTCGGTCACCTTGATGAAGTCGGCCTGCACCTGGGCAGCATGGGCAGCGTTGCGGGCCACGGCTTCGAGCTTTTTGCAATTGGCGCAACCCGAGCCCAAAATTTTGACAGTCAGCATGTGGCACTCCTTGGAAATGTGTAAAAAAATCAGCGGGCATCCACCCACGCGCCGTAGAGCAGGCCCGCGCAGATGCTGAATACCGCCACCCAACCCACATAGGCAGCCGTTTTTCGGCGCCCGATCACCGCGGCCACCATCAGCATGCTTTGCAGGCTCAGCTCGGGGTCGGCCATCAGGTAGGCCAACAGGGGGCCCGGGTGCATGCCCAGATCCAGGAACATCCGGGCCACCGGCACCTCCACCAGCGTGGGGAAGTACATAAACACCCCAAACGCCACCGCCACCGCATTGCCCTGCAGGTTGTTGGCGCCGGCCAAAGACTCGATCCACTCCGGGCGAATGAATGGGCGCACCATGCCCACCACAAACACCCCCGCTACCAGCAGCAAAAAAATCTGTTTCACAAAGCGCCACGACTCCCACAACCAAGCCTGCCACGCCTCCCCCGGCAAGCGCCGGGCAAAGTGGCGCACCACCCACAAAGCCAGAGCCACCGCCACCACACGGCCAGTGAACGCCACCTCCAACCCGGCCATGCCAGGCGTCAAGCGCAGTGCCGCCACCAGCAGCGTGGTGGCGGCCAGGCCCAGGGTGATCCAGGTCCAGCGGTTGGCGCCTTCAATGATGTTCTCCAGCCCTTTGAAAGCGGTCAGGCCGATCAAAACCAGCAGCGCGATCAGGAGCGAGCCCTGCACACTCACGCCCTCTTCGCCCCGGGCGGCGTCAAACGGAACCCACTGCGTCAAGGTGGCTTGCCAGGCTGGGGCCCAGGGCAACGGCAGGCTCGCGGTGGCCAGCGTGGCAGTCAGGGGCCACAGCTTGAGGGTCCCTGCAATCAGCAGGGCCACCAGCGCCAGCAGCACGCCCAGGCTGGCCCCGCCCATGCTGGCCTGGTCTGCAAACAGGGTGTCGGTTTGGGCATCGTGGCTGGCGTCGTCGCGCCAAAACAGCCAGGCCATCAACACACCAATGCCGATGCCAAACACCAGACTCAGCACCAAGCGGGCGGCGGCAAACTCGACGCCGAGAATGCTGCCCGTGTAGGCCAGCGCCAGCACATTGCCCGCCGGCGCAAAAAACAAGAAAGTCATGGCCGGCCCCAGCCCCGCGCCCTTGCGGTAGATGCCGGCAAACAGCGGCACGATGGTGCAGGAGCACACCGCCAGCAAGGAGCCCGCAGCAGCGGCAGCGGGGTAAGACACACGGGCCGGTGTGTTGCGCCCCAGCCAGCGCGTGATGCTGGCCTTCGGGATCAGCGCCGCCATGGCGCCCGCGATAAAAAAGGCCGGCAGCAAGCACAGCAGCACATGCGCCGCCAGATAGGCGGCCAGATTGCCCGCCCCTGCCCCCAGCACTGACATCACATGGCCCATGAACAACACCCCTTTTAAGATGCGTTTCATCATCCGCGCTTGCCCGGGGTTGGGGTATGCGTTAAGTCAAGCTTCTGTCAACACCGCACTGGGCTGCGGGGTCTTTTCGGCCCCGGTCACTGTCCTATGATGAAGCTCCCCCCTGATGACTCCATGAATACCGCCCTGCGAGGGCCCAAGAACTGATAACCCATGAATGCAGGACACGACCACAGCCACAGCCCGGCCAACTTCAACCGCGCCTTTGCCATTGGCATCGGGCTCAACCTCGCGTTTGTCGCCATCGAGGCGTTTTATGGCTGGAAGGTCAACTCCCTGGCCCTGCTGGCCGACGCGGGCCATAACCTGAGCGATGTGGCCGGCATGGTGCTGGCGTGGGGCGGGGCACTGGCGGGCCGGCTCAAACCCAACGCCCGCCACACCTACGGCTGGAAGCGGGCCAGCATCCTGGCGGCGTTTGCCAACGCCTTGCTGCTGCTGATGGCCATGGGCGCCCTGGCCTGGGAAGGGTTTGGGCGGCTGCTCTCACCCGAACCCTTGCTACAGGCGCAGGGCCTGACGGTGGTGGCCGGCATCGGCATTGTGGTCAACACAGCCACGGCCCTGCTGTTCATGCGGGGCAGCCAGCATGACCTGAACATTCGCGGCGCCTTTTTGCACATGGCGGCCGATGCCCTGGTGTCTGCCGGGGTGGTAGTGGCCGGGGCTCTGACGCTGTGGCAGGGCTGAGTCTGGCTGGACCCTGTCATGAGCCTGGTGATTGCCGCCGTGGTGTTGCTGGGCACCTGGAGCCTGTTTCGCCAGTCTTTGCATCTGTTGTTTGACGGTGTGCCCGACAGCATTGACCCGCTGGCCGTGCGTGACTATCTGGCAGCCCTGCCCGGCGTGGCCCGGGTGCATGACCTGCACATTTGGGCCATGGGCACCTCCCAGGTCGCCCTGACCGCCCACCTGGTCATGCCCCACAAGCAGGCCGACGATGCGTTTTTGAAAACGGCCAGCGACCACTTGCATGAGCGGTTCGAGATCACCCATGTCACCTTGCAGGTGATGAAGCAGGCGTTCACCGTCCCGTGCGGCGAACCGGAACCCGGAAACACGGCACACCTGCATGACCATGACCACGAACATGGCCATGATCACGGCCCTCATGCGTACCGATCTCACCACGGGACAAGCGCGTGAGCCGCGGCCAGGTTCGCAACGCCACAGGCGAGTCGTTCTTTGCCTGGGAGGGCGATGTGCTGGTGCTCAATGTGCTGGGCAAACCCAGCGCGGCGCGCGATGCCATCGGCAAGCCCAAGGGCACCCAACTCAAGATCAGCGTGACCGCTGCCCCCGTCAACGGCAAGGCCACCGACCACATGGTGCGTTTTTTGGCGCCGCTGTTTGGCGTGGCCGTCAATGACATTGAGGTGGTGTTTGGCCGCGAGAATGTCAATAAACAACTGCGCATCACCGCACCTCAAAAGCTGCCGGCCGTGTTTGCGCAGCCCTCCCTACCCCTTGGCGACGATTGACACCCCAGGCCCGCGCCGGAACTTTGCCGCCAAAGACCACTCAGACTTCACCATGACCTTCTCACACCCATCCAGCCGCTGGCTGATTGCTATATTACTAATAGCTACCAACATAATAAGTCTCCCGGCTGGAGCCCAAAATACCTCTAAAACCGTGGTCACCACGCCCCAGGTGCGCGCCGAGTTGATGGCCCATGCGCCCGACGGCGCGGACCCCGGCAAACCCGTCTGGGTGGGCCTGCAGCTCAGCCACCAGCCCGAGTGGCACACCTACTGGAAGAACGCCGGCGACTCCGGCCTGCCCACCACGCTGGAATGGACCCTGCCTGCAGGTGTGATGGCCGGCGACATCGCGTGGCCCGTGCCGAAAAAAATCCGGATTGGCAACCTCGCCAACTATGGCTTTGAGGGCACCGTGCTGCTGCCCGTGCCACTCACCATCACGCCGGACTTCAAACCCTCGCTGCTCAACAGCGACATCGAGATCAAACTCAAAGCCAGCTGGCTGGTGTGCCGCCAGGAGTGCATCCCCGAAGACGGCGAGTTTGTCTTGCGCCTGCCGGTGCGCAGCTCCACCGCCCTCCACACGGCAGCCTTTGCTGCGGCTGAAAAAGCCCAGCCCCAGCCGATCAAAGGCGAGAGCCAGGTCCAGGTCATGGCAGACCGCATTCAGGTCTCCGTGGGCGGGCTGCCCGCCACCTTGCAGGGCAAGACCCTGGAGCTGTACCCCGAGACCCCGGAGGTCATTGAGACTGCCGCCACCTGGACGCAGGCCTGGCAGGGCGCGCTATGGACGGCCAGCGTGCCCTTGTCGCCCCATCGCAGTGCCAGCCCCAGTGTGTTGCCGCTGGTGCTGGCGTTCGGTAGCGGCGAGCAACGCCAGGGCTATGTGACCGACGCTCAAGTCAGTGGCAACTGGCCCGCTGTGGCCCCGGTGGCCGGGGTGTCACCCGCCTTGGCCGCCGCCCTGCAAACCAATGGCGCTACCCCGCAGGCCAACACCAGCCTGCCCCTGAGCCTGTGGGCCGCCGTGCTGGGCGCCCTGATTGGCGGACTGATCCTGAACCTGATGCCCTGCGTGTTTCCGGTGCTGGCCATCAAGGTGATGAGCTTCACCCGCCACGCCGAAGACCGGCGTGCGCACCGGGTCAGCGGCCTGGCCTACACCGTCGGTGTGGTGCTGTCGTTTGTGGCCCTGGGTGCGCTGCTGCTGGCCTTGCGCAGCGCGGGCGAGCAACTGGGCTGGGGTTTTCAGTTGCAGTTCCCCCTCGTGGTGGCGGGCCTGGCGGTATTGTTCACGGTGATCGGGTTGAACCTGGCGGGCTTATTTGAGTTTGGCCAGTTTGTACCCAGCCGGGTGGCCACGCTGGAGGCACGCAACCCGGCGGCCAATGCGTTTTTGTCGGGCATGCTGGCGGTGGCCATTGCCTCGCCCTGCACGGCGCCTTTCATGGGCGCGTCCCTGGGTCTGGCGCTGGGCTTGCCGGCCTGGCAGGCCTTGCTGATTTTTGCCAGCATTGGCGTCGGCATGGCCCTGCCCTATCTGGCAGCCAGCCTGATTCCGGCTGTAGCCCGGTGGCTGCCGCGCCCCGGCGGGTGGATGGACACCTTCAAGCGCGCCATGGCGTTCCCGATGTTTGCCACGGTGGTGTGGCTGGTGTGGGTGCTGGGCCAGCAAAGCGGCATTGACGGGGCCGGCGCCTTGCTGGCGCTGCTCTTAAGCCTGGCGCTGGTGATCTGGTCGCTCACCCTGAAGGGGCGCAGCCGGGTGGTGATTGCTTCTATTTCAATAGCGCTGGTGGCATTATTGCTGCCGGCTATCGGCCCAAATGTCATCAAACAAGTGGATACCACCGCCACCACGACCCAGGGTGAGCGCTGGCAGGCATGGGCACCGGGGCGGGTGGAGCAGGTGATGGCCACGGGTGTGCCGGTGTTTGTGGACTTCACCGCCGCCTGGTGCGTGACCTGCCAGTACAACAAAAAAACCACCCTGGCCGATGCCCGCGTGCTGGCGGATATGGATGCCAAAAAGGTGACGTTGCTGCGCGCCGACTGGACCCGGCGCGACCCCGACATCACCGCCGCCCTGGCGCAACTGGGGCGCAATGGCGTGCCGGTGTATGTGCTGTACCAGGCGGGTCGCGCGCCCGTGGTGCTGTCCGAGATCTTGAGCGTGGACGAAGTGCGGGCGACTCTCTCGAACCTGTAGCCTGCGCCCAAGCGACATGACAGGTCGCGGGTGGATCATTGCGATCAATCAAGGCCGGCGGGCGTGGCTACCGGTTGAATAGGGATGCGCCAAGTCCTGGCGGCATTGAACCTGGAGATACCACCATGCGCAGTACTCACCCAGCCTCCCTACAGGGCCCGGCGCTCACACGTCGGCATTGGCTGGCAGGGGCTGGTGGTTCGGGCGCAGCCGTTGCGCTCGGACTGCACACGCCCGCCGCCCATGCGCAGCGCCTGGCAACCCAGGTGCACATCGTGATTGCGGGTGGTGGCCTTGGGGGGATTGCCCTGGCTAATCGCCTGAGCAAGCTGCTCAGCGGCGCCAAAATCACCCTGATTGACGCCAAGGAAATCCACAACTACCAGCCGGGCTACACGCTGGTCGCCACAGGCGTGTGGCCGGTCGAGAAGGTCATTGGGCAAAACGCCGATTACCACCCCGCAGGAATGACATGGGTCAAGGAGATGGTGGCCGAATTTGACCCCACGGCCAACACCGTGGTCACCTCGGGCGGGCAACGCATTCGTTACGACTACCTGGTGGTCGCCACCGGCACCCACCAGGACTGGGCGCAGATTGAAGGCATGGATGTAGGCGCCATCGGGCGCAACGGCCTGACCAGCGTGTACCCCAGCTCCGAGGCCGCCGTGGCCACGTGGGCTGCCATGGATGCGTTCCGGCAAAAGGGCGGCCAGGCCGTCATGACCCTGCCCGCCACACCCCTCAAGTGCGCTGGCGCGCCTTTGAAAATGACCTTCATGCTGCGTGATCGCCTGGCACAAGCCGGCACCTTGGACTTATCCAGGGTGACTTTTTACTCGGCGCTGGGTAACGTGTTTGGCATCAAGGTGGTCAACGACAACGTGCTGGAGCGCTGGAAAAACCTCGGGATTGCCACCGAGTTCACCCAAAAACTCAAGGCCATCGACATCGGCGCGCGCCGCGCCACCTTTGTCTCCCCCGAGGGCCTGTCTACCGAGGTGCCCTACGACTTCATCCACGTGGTACCCCCCATGCGCGCGCCTGACGCCGTCAAAAACTCCGACCTGGCCTGGAAAGCAGGCCCCATGGCTGCTGGCGGCTGGCTGGAGGTCGACAAGGCCACGCTGCAGCACAAGCGTTTCAAAAACGTCTTTGGCATTGGCGACATCAATGGCACGCCACGCGGCAAGACCGCCGCAACCGTCAAGAAAAGTGCGCCGCTGGTGGCGCAGCACCTGGTGGACGTGATTGCAGGGCGCGAACCCGGCCAGGTCTTTGACGGCTACACCTCTTGCCCCCTGATCGTGCGCGAAGGCGCGGCCATGCTCATCGAGTTTGACTACGACGGCAAGCTCACGCCTTCCCTGCCCATGATCGAGCCACTGCAGGCCGGATTTTTTGGCTGGCTGCTCAAATACCGCATGCTCAAACCCGCCTACATCGCCGTGCTCAAGGGCCGGGTCTGAGCCGCAGCCCCCTCACATTAGGAGCTACCCCATGTATGAAATCTGGCTGATGATCAACATCGTGTTCGAGATTGCCTTGTCTTACTGGCTGCCGATCACCCTGGGCGTCGGCCTGTGGCTGGTGCTGATGTGGTTGGCGCGCAAACGCCTGAGTGCCCAAGTGATCCCGCTGTCGCTGGCCCTCGGGGCTGTAGCAGCCGCGGTGGCGTTTTTTGCCTTGCCTGCCATCAACAAGTCGACCCTGGCCGACATGGGCTACTGGGTGGACTGGGTCAACCTGGGCAGCTGGGCGCTGACGGCCGGTGTGTTGGCTGCTGTGGCAGTCATTCCTCTGGCCAGCCTGATGCGCCAGCCGCGTTGAGGCACCCGGTCGGCAACAATGCACGGTTTCAACCGTATTGACTGCCGACCGCGATGACCGAACCCGACGCCATTCCCCAGATTCTCGCCACCTGCCGTACCGTGGCTGTGGTGGGCTTGTCGCCCAAGCCGCACCGCGCCAGCTTTGATGTGTCGCGCTATATGCAGGCCCACGGCTGGCGCATCATTCCCGTCAACCCCCTGGCGGCAGGGCAAACCATTTTGGGCGAGACGGTGTACGCCACCCTGGCGGAGGCCGCCCAGCTTGAAAAAATCGACCTGGTGAACGTGTTTCGCAACGCGGAAGACGTGCCGCCCGTGGTGACGGATGCCATTGCCATCGGCGCCCCGGCGCTGTGGCTGCAGCTGGGCATTCGCCACGACGCGGCCCTGGAGCGCGCCCGCGCCGCCGGCATGCTGGTACAGGACAAATGTCTGAAAGTGGAACACGCCATGCGGGCCTGAGCTTTAGAGCCAATCAGCTTGCTGCGACAATCGAAGTTATGAACGATCAAGCCCCCCAGAGCGCTTTCGCGCCCCTTAAAAACGACACCTTCATTCGCGCCTGCCTGCGCCAGGCCACCGATTACACGCCCGTGTGGCTGATGCGCCAGGCAGGCCGCTACCTGCCCGAATACAAAGCCACCCGCGCCAAAGCCGGCAGTTTCATGGGCCTGGCCACCAACACCGACTACGCCACTGAGGTCACGCTGCAGCCCCTGGAGCGCTTCCCGCTGGATGCCGCCATTCTGTTCAGCGACATTCTTACCGTGCCCGACGCCATGGGCCTGGGGCTCTCATTTGCCCTGGGCGAAGGTCCCAAATTTGCCCACCCCGTGCGCGACGAGGCCGCCGTGGCCAAGCTCGAAGTGCCCGACATGGACAAGCTGCGCTACGTGTTTGACGCCGTCACCTCCATCCGCAAGGCTTTGAACGGCCGGGTGCCACTGATCGGCTTCTCCGGCAGCCCGTGGACACTGTCGTGCTACATGGTGGAAGGCGCGGGTTCTGACGACTACCGCCAGGTCAAGACCATGCTGTACTCCCGCCCCGACCTGATGCACAAAATGCTGCAAGTCAACGCCGACGCGGTAGCGCAGTACCTCAACGCGCAAATTGAAGCCGGTGCGCAAGCGGTCATGATTTTTGACAGCTGGGGCGGCGTGCTGGCCAATGGCGCGTTTCAGGAGTTCAGCCTGGCCTACACAGCGCGTGTGCTGGCGCAAGTCAAAAAAGAACACCTAGGCGTGCGCATTCCCCGCGTTGTGTTCACCAAGGGCGGCGGCTTGTGGCTCAAAGACATGGACGCACTCGACTGCGATGTGCTGGGGCTGGACTGGACCGTCAACCTCGCCAAGGCGCGTGTCGTTGTGGGCCAAAACAAGGCGTTGCAAGGCAACATCGACCCTAACGTGCTGTTTGCCTCACCCGCCCAGATTGAGGCTGAAGTGGCCAAGGTCCTCGACAGCTTTGGCACCCCCCATGTGGGCGAGGGCACCGGGCCGACCCACATTTTCAACCTCGGGCACGGCATAAGTCAGTACACACCCCCAGACAACGTGGCATCACTGGTACACGCGGTGCATGAGCACTCGCGAAAAATGCGCTGCTGATCTTTTTACCCGGCACCTTTACCATCTTTTGGGTCAAAAACCGGGGATTGAAGTCAGACTTATGCACAAAAACCTGGAAGTACTGCAACAGCCTCTCGCCACCGGGCAATGTTTGCTATGAATCCCATAGCGATCGCAAGTCATTGATTTATAACGAGTTTAGCTTTTGCTTTTTTTATGGGCAGTTTGATGAAAGCCTTGATTTTCAAGGGATTGGCGGGCGTTCAGCGGACATATCAACAAAGTTATCCACAGAAATTCTGGATGTTGATCAAATTGTTTATGAATCAAAGACTTAGGCCGGATTTCGCAAGTTCACTTCAAGAATGCACGCCAATTCAGGCGATGTCATGACCCACGGGTTGCAAATTTGGGTGCATCTGCCGGCCCACAGCCAGGTCAACGGCCCGCTCACCTACCTAAGTGAGCAGCCACTCGCCCCAGGCACACTGGTGCGAGTGCCGCTTGGCAAACGGGAACTGCTGGGGGTGGTTTGGGGCGCCTTGGCGCCCACCGATCTGGACGCCGCAGGCATCGACCCCACCCGGCTGCGCCCGGTGGCGGGCACGCTGGACGGCATCGCCCCACTGACCCCGGCCTGGCGGCAATTAATCACATTTGCGGCCAGCTACTACCAGCGCTCGGCCGGCGAGGTGGCCCTGGCCGCCATCCCGCCGCAACTGCGCGACCTGAACACAACACAGTTAGCCCGCCGACTCAAACGCCACGCCAAGGCAGGCGACCCGGCAGCACCCGGTGCTGCCCCAACAGTAGAGTCCGTCGCCCTGACACCCGAGCAAACCACCGTGATTGCACGGTTTGAACAGGAGGGCGGGCCCTTTTTGCTGTTTGGTGCCACAGGCAGCGGCAAGACCGAGGTGTATTTGCGCGCCGTGCAGCACCTGCTCCAGGCCGACCCCAGCGCCCAGGCCCTCATCATGGTGCCCGAGATCAACCTGACGCCCCAGCTGGAGGCCCGCTTTCTGGCGCGCTTTGCACCGCTCTATGGCGAAGACGCCGTGGTCTCGATGCACAGCGGCATGACCCCGGCGCAGCGGCTCAAGTCCTGGCTGGGCGCCCACAGCGGCATGGCCCGCATGGTGCTCGGCACGCGCATGGCGGTGTTTGCGTCCCTGCCCAACCTCAAGCTGATCATCGTGGACGAAGAACACGACCCCAGCTACAAACAGCAAGAAGGCGCCCGCTACTCCGCGCGCGACCTGGCCATCTACCGGGGCCGCCTGGAAGGCGCCAAAGTGCTGCTGGGCTCGGCCACACCCTCGCTGGAGAGCTGGCACCACAGCCGCCCGCTGGCTGAGGGCGGGCGCTACGTGCGCCTGGAGATGCCCAGCCGGGTCGGCGAAAACGCCGCCCTGCCCCTGGTGCGCCGCGTGGACATGAACCACCAGCCCAAGCGCTGCGTGTTTTCGCCGCCCTTGCTCAAGGCCATGGAGGAGCGCATTGCCCGGGGCGAGCAGAGCATGGTGTTTTTGAACCGGCGCGGCTACTCGCCCGTGCTGCACTGCGCCGACTGCGACTGGAAGAGCGAATGCCCGCACTGCAGTGCGCACCAAGTGTTCCACAAGATTGACCGCACCCTGCGCTGCCACCACTGCGGCTTCACCGAGCGGGTGCCGCGCGCCTGCCCGGCCTGCGGCAACCCCGACATCGCGCCCATGGGCCGGGGCACCGAACGCCTCGAAGAGCACCTGGCCGAGCTGCTGCGCCAGAATCGCCGCCCCAACTCGGTCACGCCCGAGTGCCCCGAGGGCGAGCCGGTGCGCATTGTGCGCATTGACGCCGACACCACCAAGCTCAAAGGCGAGCTGGAGTCGCAACTGGCCCGCGTGCATTCCGGCGAGGTCGACATTTTGGTGGGCACGCAAATGATTGCCAAGGGGCATGACTTCAGGCGCATCACGCTGGTGGCGGCCATCAATGCCGACAGCGCCCTGTTTTCCAGCGACTTCCGGGCGCCAGAGCGTCTGTTCAGTCTCTTGATGCAGGCGGCAGGCCGGGCCGGGCGCGATGCCGGCATCAGCGGCGCCAGCGAGATGTGGGTACAAACCTTTCACCCCAGCCACCCGCTGTTTGAAGCCCTCAAGCGCCATGACTACCCCGCCTTTGCAGCCCAGCAACTCAAGGAGCGGGAGCAGGCCGCCATGCCGCCCTTCAGCTTTCAGGCCCTGGTGCGAGCCGAGGCGCGCACGCAAGAAGCTGCGCAAGCGTTTTTGACAGCGGCCAGCGCGGGTGCGGCCACCCTGGCGGATGCAGACCAACTACTGCCCCACATCACCCTGTACCCGGCCGTGCCCATGACGATCCAGCGTGTGGCCAATGTCGAGCGCGCCCAG
>CAZBKX010000483.1:0-7207 GCA_964492535.1 uncultured Rhodoferax sp.
GTGATTGCATTCTTGCGTGACATCACTGATCAGAATAAAGCCGCGAAGGTCATCAATGACCTGGCCTTTTTCGACTCCCTGACAGCCTTGCCCAATCGGCTGCTTTTGCAGGATCGCATGGAGCAAGCTCTGTTGAATGCGACACGCATCGGTTGCCATGGTGCTATTTTGTTCATTGACATTGACCACTTCAAGGTACTCAACGACACCTTGGGCCATGCAGCGGGTGACAAATTTCTACTGCAAGTGGCCCAACGCCTCACGGCATGCGTCCGCGAGGGCGACACGGTGGCCCGGTCCGGGGGCGACGAGTTCGTGGTGGTCTTGGCTGGTTTGAACAAGTGTGAACTTGAAGCGGCGGCAGAGGCGGAAGTGATCGCGAAGAAAATACTGGCCAGTCTCGCACTCACCTATCAGTTGGGCACGACCGAGCAGCACAGAACAGCCAGCATGGGGATCACGTTATTCAAGGACACGACGGTCTCCATCGAGGACCTCCTGAAGCAAGCTGATTTGGCTCTTTACAAGTCCAAGGAATCTGGGCGCAATGCCTTGAGCTTCTTTGATCCGGCCATGCAGGCAACGATCGAGACGCGCACCACGCTGGAGACAGACTTGCGCTCGGCCCTTCAAGAGAATCAGTTTGTTTTGCACTACCAAGCGCAGGTGGCGGGTGAAAAACAACAGGTGACGGGTGCCGAAGTGCTGGTGCGCTGGATTCACCCCACGCGCGGCCTGGTGTCGCCGGCTGAATTTATTCCCTTGGCTGAGGAGAGCGGACTCATTTTGCCCTTGGGCCAATGGGTACTTGAAACGGCCTGCCGCCAGTTGTCTCAGTGGGCGACCCGACCCGAGCGGGCCGATCTCATCCTGGCCGTCAATGTCAGTGCCAAGCAACTGCAACAGGTCGATTTTGTGAGTCAGGTCGTTGCGGTGCTTGACCGCACTGGCGCCAATCCCTGTCGGCTCAAACTGGAAATCACGGAGAGTCTGCTGATCTCCAACCTGGAGTCCATCATTACCAAAATGAGCGCTCTGAAGGCCTTGGGTGTTGGTTTTTCGCTGGATGATTTTGGCACCGGCTATTCATCGTTGGCCTACCTCAGCCGCTTGCCTCTGAATCAACTCAAAATTGACCGCTCTTTTGTGATGAACATCGAAAACAGCGACAACGCGGTGGTGATCTGTGCCGCCATCATCAGCCTGGCGCACAGTTTGCGGCTCCAAGTCGTCGCTGAAGGGGTTGAGACAGAGGCCCAGCGCTATTTTTTGAGCACAGTACACCGGTGTCAGTTTCTTCAGGGCTATCTGATCAGTCGGCCGGTACCCGTCGAAGAATTTGAAGCTGTTGTCCAGCAAAGTAACCGGGCTTGACATCACGCGGTGTCGAGCCGGTCGGCCGGGGGCCAACGTCCAGCGGGTTTTTTTTAGACTCTTTTTTGCATAAGCAAACAAGAAAAATGTAGTTTGAGATATATGCTCATCTGCTGAAAATCAAGGCTTCGTCACAGTCCAGTGACTTTTTTTCGCCCTGATTCTCATCCATGCCCATTGCCTCCACCGTCCGACGCCGTCCCAGGCGCGTGTTACCCGGCTTCAACCTGACGCTGGGCTACACACTCTTTTACCTGTGCCTGATTGTGCTGATCCCGCTCTCGGCCCTGGTGTTCAAAACCTTTACGCTCACCTGGGAGCAGTTCTGGGCCGCGGTGGCCAGCCCGCGCGTGGTGGCGTCTTACCAGCTCACCTTTGGTGCCTCGTTGATCGCCGCACTCGTCAACGTGGTGTTTGGCTTGCTGATTGCGTGGGTACTGGTGCGCTACTCGTTTCCGGGCAAAAAAGTCATTGACGCGCTGGTGGACCTGCCCTTTGCCTTGCCCACTGCGGTGGCCGGCATCTCACTGACGGCGCTGCTGGCCAGCAATGGCTGGATTGGCCAGTTGGTGGAGCCCTACGGCATTGCGTTGGCGTTCAACCGCAACGGCATTGTGATTGCGCTGATTTTTATTGGCCTGCCCTTTGTGGTGCGCACGGTGCAGCCAGTGCTGGAAGACTTTGAGAAAGAACTTGAAGAGGCCGCCACCTGCCTGGGCGCTACGCGCTGGCAGACCTTTCGCTTTGTCATATTTCCAGCCATTGCGCCCGCCCTGCTCACCGGGTTTGCCATGGCGTTTGCCCGCGCGGTGGGGGAATACGGTTCGGTCATTTTCATTGCCGGCAACATGCCCATGATTTCTGAAATTACGCCGCTCATCATCATCGGCAAGCTGGAGCAATACGACTACGCTGGCGCCACGGCCGTGGCTGTGGTCATGCTGGGCTTCTCGTTTGTGTTGCTGCTGATCATCAACGCGCTGCAAGCCTGGCAGCGCCGCCGTTCGGGAGCCGCATCATGAGTGACACACGCGCAGTTCGCACGGCCCGCTCGGGCACCACCGAGCCGGTCTGGGTCAAATGGACCTTGATCGGTATCGCGCTGAGTTTCATCTTCCTGTTCCTTATATTGCCGCTGGCGGCTGTGTTCACCGAGGCGCTGCGCAAAGGGTTTGATGCTTATTGGGAAGCCCTGAAGGAGCCCGACGCCTGGAGCGCCATTCGCCTCACGCTCATCACTGCGGCCATTGCGGTGCCCCTGAACCTGGTGTTTGGCGTGGCAGCAGCTTGGTGCATTGCCAAGTACGAGTTTCGCGGCAAGGCCTTTTTGACCACGCTAGTGGATCTGCCGTTCTCGGTGTCGCCCGTGGTCGCCGGCCTGGTGTATGTCTTGATGTTTGGCGCGCACGGCTGGATGGGGCCATGGCTGCAAGCCAACGACATCAAGATCATCTTTGCTATTCCAGGCATCGTGCTGGCCACCGTGTTTGTGACCTTCCCGTTCATCGCCCGTGAGTTGATTCCGCTGATGCAGGCGCAAGGTACCGAAGAAGAGCAAGCAGCCATTGTGCTGGGTGCCACCGGCTGGCAAACCTTCTGGCATGTGACGCTGCCCAACATCAAGTGGGGCCTTATTTATGGCGTGATTTTGTGCAACGCGCGGGCCATGGGCGAGTTTGGTGCGGTATCCGTGGTGTCGGGGCATATTCGCGGCCAGACCAACACCATGCCGCTGCATGTCGAGATTTTGTACAACGAATACCAGTCGGTGGCGGCCTTCGCCGTGGCCTCGCTGCTGGCGCTGCTGGCCGTGGTCACGCTGCTGATCAAGTCGGTGGTGGAGTGGCAGTTTGAGCGTGAACAAAAGGCCGCCGCCATGCTGCCACCTGAGCGCCCTTTGGTTTGAATTCAACACACAACAGTCAAGAACATCATGAGCATCGAAATTCGCAACGTCAGCAAAGACTTTGGCGCCTTCCACGCCCTGCGCGACGTGAGCCTGGACATTGAGTCCGGTGAACTCGTCGCCTTGCTGGGCCCCTCGGGCTGCGGCAAGACCACACTCCTTCGCATCATTGCCGGGCTGGAAACCGCTGACCACGGCAGCATCCTGTTCAGCGGCGAAGACACCACCGACAAACATGTGCGTGAGCGCAACGTGGGCTTTGTGTTCCAGCACTACGCGCTGTTCCGGCACATGAGTGTGTTTGACAATGTGGCCTTTGGCCTGCGCATGAAGCCGCGCGCCACACGCCCCAGCGAAGACGTCATCAAGCAAAAAGTACACGATCTGCTGGGCCTGGTGCAGCTGGATTGGCTCTCTGACCGCTACCCGGCGCAGCTCTCAGGGGGCCAGCGCCAGCGCATTGCCCTGGCGCGCGCGCTGGCTGTGGAGCCGCAGGTGCTGCTGCTGGACGAGCCCTTTGGCGCGCTGGACGCCAAGGTGCGCAAGGAGCTGCGCCGCTGGCTGCGTCGTCTGCATGACGACCTGCATGTGACTAGTATCTTTGTCACCCATGACCAGGAAGAAGCACTCGAAGTGGCCGACCGGGTGGTGTTGATGAACAGCGGCAACATCGAGCAAATCGGCTCTCCGCAAGAGGTGTGGGACCACCCGGCGAGCCCGTTTGTGTATGGCTTTTTGGGCGACGTGAACCTGTTTCATGGCCGCGCGCATGAAGGCGAAATGTTGATCGGTGAAGACCGCCATGGCGCCCGCCTGGCCACACCCGAGCACAGCGGAGCGCAAGACGCCAAGGCATTTGCCTACGTGCGGCCCCATGATCTGGACGTGCAGCGCTACACGCCGGGCCTGAATTCGGGTGAGCGCCAGCGCGGCATTGTCGCCAAACTGGTGCGCTCCATAGTGGTCGGCCCCATTGCCCGGCTGGAGCTGCTGCCGCTGGATGCCACGGCTGCCGGCAGTGGCGAGATCATCGAGGCGCACATTCCGGCGCAAACCTTTGCCGCCCTGGCACTTGTCGAGGGCGAAACGCTGGTGGTGACGCCGCGCAAGGCCCGGGTGTTTGTGTCTTGATGGAATTCCGCGGCGCTCGCGCGGCTTAGGCGTCTGCTTTCTTCAGTGCGAGCGCTGCGTCATACAACTCGTTGCGAGAGCCGCCCGTGATGTCGGCGGTGAGTTTGACGGCGGTTTTCAAGGGCAACTCGGCCAGCAGCAGTTTGAGAATGCGCTGCTCGCTGGTGGATTCAGCGGCCACAACAGCCGGGTGCAGCACGACCACAAACTCACCCCGGCAGCGGTTGCTGTCGCTGGCCAGCCAGTCTGGAAACTTATCCGCCTCGACCGTGGCGATTTCCTCAAACTGTTTGGTCAACTCGCGCCCGATGGTCACGCGTCGCGCGCCGAGGGCGGCCAGCGCGAGCGCCAGCGCCTCAATCCGATGCGGTGCCTCCAGCATCACCACTGATCGGGGTTCGCCGGCCAGTGCGGTGACCGCCGTGGTGCGCTCTGTGGACTTGGAAGGCAAAAACCCCGCAAACACAAAGGCGCCATGTTGGGCGTCTTCCTGGGCAATGCCGGCCACGCTCAACGCTGCGGTCACGCTGCTGGCGCCGGGCAGGGGCACCACGCGCAGATGCTGCGCGGCCACGCTGGCGACCAGTCGCGCGCCGGGGTCGCTGATGGCCGGGGTGCCCGCGTCACTGGCATACGCCACACGCTGGCCCTGGCGCAGGCGGTCAATCACGGTGTCAGCCGCTTGCGCCTCGTTGTGCTGGTGCACGGCCAGCAGCTGGGCGGGGGATTTGTCAATGCCATAGGCCCGCAGCAAGGCCTGGGTATGGCGGGTGTCTTCGCAGGCCACGGTGTTGGCGAGTTGCAAGACATGCAGGGCCCGCAGCGTGATGTCAGCCAGGTTGCCAATCGGCGTGGCCACGACGTACAGCGCGCCGGGCGGATAATTCTGCTGACCCGCCGTCTCAAGGGCGGCTTGCAAGGCAAAGGTGTAAAGAGAAGTCAATGGAATTTCCTCAAATCAAGGCCATGGTCAAAGTCCGCACGACCAATCAGGTGGGCGATGCGGCCGAAGACGCGGCGCTGCAGCATTTGCAGCGTGCAGGCTTGCGCCTGTTGGAGCGCAATTATCGGACCCCGGGGCGCGGTGGTGGCGAAATCGACCTGATCATGCGCGCACCCGATGGCACCGTGGTCTTTGTGGAGGTGCGCCATCGCAAGACCGCCAGCCACGGTGGCGCAGCAGCCAGCGTGAGTATCACCAAGCAGCGGCGCATCATTTTTGCCGCACGCCACTACCTGATGCGCCTGAACACCCTGCCACCGTGCCGCTTTGATGTGGTGGGCGTGGAGCAGGGTGCGCTGGAGTGGTTGCAGGCGGCCTTTGATGCCTACTGATGGTTGGGTAATTTTCACCCGGGTATCATCGCCAGATGCTTGAGCAACGTATAGAACAACACTTTATTGACAGCGCTGACTTGAAATACCAGTCAGCCCAGGTCCTGAGCAAACCCATTGCTGCGGCTGTGCAGGCCATGCTGACCTGTGTGACCAGCGGCAACAAGGTGCTGGCCTGCGGCAACGGCGGGTCAGCCGCCGACGCTCAGCATTTTGCGGCCGAGTTTGTCGGTCGCTACGAGCGCGAACGGCCCGAACTGGCCGCGCTGGCCCTGACTACCGACAGTTCCATCCTCACCGCCATTGCCAATGACTACGACTTCAGCGTCGTGTTTTCGCGTCAGGTGCGGGCCCTGGGTCAGCCGGGGGACGTCTTGCTGGCGATTTCCACCAGCGGCAATTCGGCCAATGTGCTGGCGGCCATTGAAGCCGCCCACGAGCGCGAAATGGTCGTGGTGGGCTTGAGCGGGCGCGGGGGAGGCAAGATGCAGCAGGTCCTGCGCGATACCGATGTGCACATTTGTGTGCCCCATGACCGCACGGCGCGGGTGCAGGAGGTTCATATTCTGGCCCTGCACTGTATTTGTGATGCCGTCGATGCCCAGTTACTCGGAGACCAGGAAACCTGATGATGAAACTTAGAACCCAAAAACTGATCACCCTCGCCGTGCTGTCCGCCAGCATGGTCACCGCGCTGAGCGCTTGTGCCCCCATGATCATTGGGGGCGCTGTGGTCGGCTCCATGATGGTCATTGACCGACGCACGGCCGGCACGCAAATTGAAGACGAAGGTATTGAGCTGCGCGCTGCGAGTGCGTTGCGCACTACCTTGGGCGACCGGGTTCACGTCAACATCACCAGTTTCAACCGCCAGGTGCTGTTGACGGGTGAGGCGCTCACCCCGCTGGACCGTCAGCAGGTCGAGCAGGTGGTTGGCAAGGTGGAGAATGTTCGCTCTGTTGTCAATGAGGTGGTCGTGATGGGTCACACCTCCTTGAGCCAGCGCTCCTCTGACGTGCTGGTCACCAGCAAGGTGAAGGCCGGCCTGGTGGATGCCAGAGACATGTCGGTGAACGCCTTCAAAGTGGTGACAGAGCGCGGCACGACCTACTTGATGGGGCGGGTGACCAAGCGCGAGGCCGATCGGGCCACCGAGATAGCCCGCAGTACTGGCGGCGTGCTGAAGGTGGTGCGTGTGCTGGAAATCATCAGTGAAGATGAGCTCCGTACCTTGCAACCTGCCCCGGCGCCAGCCACCAAGCCGGCGCTCTAAGCTGGCCCCTGCGGTCTCTATTTGAGACGCTTGATAAGGCTGGAGGTATCCCAGCGGTTGCCGCCCATGTGCTGCACATCGGCGTAAAACTGGTCCACCAGGGCGGTGACCGGCAGGCGCGCACCGTTGCGCTTGGCCTCGTCCAGCACCAAGCCAAGGTCCTTGCGCATCCAGTCCACGGCAAAACC
>CAZBKX010000484.1:0-2483 GCA_964492535.1 uncultured Rhodoferax sp.
CAGATGATCGAGGTTGCCGGCGACCGTGATCAGTCGCTCGACATCCGGCCGCCTTGCAGCGACGAGGGCCGCAATGGCACCGCCGCCGGAATAGCCGACCAGAACAAGTTGCTGCGCCCCGGACCGCGCCTTGAGCACATCCAGCGCAAGACTGGCGGCATCGACGACCTCCGGGGCAAAGCGCGCATCAGTCCAGTACCGTCGTGGGCAAGCCACCTGGTCGGCGCCAACGTATTGGCAGGGACGGGCGAGGTAGGCCGCGTTGCTCTCCGGATGCGCGAGGGCCAGGCGTAGCGCGACGGGATTGCGTGGGGTCGGATCATCGGACGGGCGCAAGGGGCTCGCCCAGGCGAAGCCGTCGCCCTCGATATACACGGTCAGCGTGTCGGATGGCCGAACCCGGGCCGGTGCGTAGGCCAACAGGTGGAAATCGCCGGCGACCACGATGCTGGCCTCCCAGCCTTTCCCGTTGGCCAGCGTGTCCGCGAGGCTGCGCCGCTCGGCGGGTGTGGGCATCACTGAACACGCAGAAAGCAGCGCTGCCACGCACAGGGCGGCCAGGGGGCCGATGCGCCTCAGCCTGATCAACATGTCGTGGCGGGTCGACAAATGGAAAAGCCACGGGGCGACCCGTGGCTCCTCGTGGAACTGAAGCGAATCAGAACGCCCAGCGCAACCTGGCCGACGCGGTCTGGTTCAGGAAGTCCGAGCGGTACTCGGCATCGTAGCGGACGGTCAGGGCAAGGGAGTCGCTCAGGTTGGCCACGACGCCGGCGCCGGCGCGGAAGATCCACGGGCTGGGGTCGATGCCTTCCGTCGTAAAGGCATAGCCAGGGAGTCCGACGAAAGCCGAGGTGACTTGCGCCTGGCCGTTGAGCGCATCGTAGCCCAGACCCAGGTTGGCAAACAGTGACGTACCCTTGCTGACCTCGTAGCCGAATTTGCCGTCCACCGAGAAGATCAGCGCATCGGTGGTGCGCGAATCGACCGTCAAGCCCAGTCCGGCAGCACCGTTCTCGGTATAGCCATCATCACGAATCCAGACATAATCGACGCGCGCCGACGGGGTGAAACTGAGCTGATTCGCGAAGCGGAGAACGCGACCCAGTCCGGCACCGGCGGTTGCCGTCTTGCTGTCGTAGTCGGCATTGGCCGTACCGTTGAAGTAAACCCGGCTCGGCACGGCGAAATTGAAGAGGTTGATGCTGCGTGAACCTTCGTTGCTGTTTCGCCCGAAACCAAGGTGGAAATTGATCTCGGTGTCCTGGTCCAGGGCATAGGAACCGTAGCCCAGCAGGTGATACAGATTGATCTTGGCGTTGTTGCGCACATCGCTGTCGCTGTTGTCCATGTCGGTATTGGCGTAGGCGAAGGCCAGGCCGGCGCGAACGTTTTCCGAGACCACGGCGTCCGCTCCCAGAATCAGCCCGGCGGTCGTAGCGTCGTAACCGCTGACGCCGTTGCGCTCGCGCTGGTCGGCCCACGAACCGAAGGGCCGCAACCAGACACGTTGGTCGCCAAAGAACTCGTCGCCCGAAGAAAGGCCGCGATTGGCCTCCTGGCGCGCCTGGACGATGCGGCCGATGTCGGTGAGCGTCGTGATCGATGACTGCTGCGTCGCGCCCGAGAGCAGCGGCACCAATTGACTGGCCGCCTGCGTCACCTGGTCCTTGTTTGCCGCGCTGGTCACGGCGCAGTTGGCGGCATTCAGCGCATTGCGCTGGATGCCTGCCGCGGAACAGTCGGTGGCACTGACCTGGGCCGTGCTGCCCGGTGCGAGCAGCAGCGCCGGCGCCGCCAGCGTCGCGTCGATCACGCCCGCGGCACCGGTCGCTGCGGTGTTGGCGCTGGGGGCGGTCGTCACCGCATTGGTTACGGTGGTCATGTTGGTGGCTTCGGCCACCAGCGATAGGCTGGTGCTGGTTTGCAGCGGACGGAAATTGAGGGCGAGCGAGTTGTCGGCGATGACCGGAGCACCGCTCAGCGGGCCGGCAGTGACGACGTTGCTCAGGGTTTGGCCAGCGGCGATGGTGCTGTTCGGGGTCAGCGTGACCTGAATGCCGCCATTGATGACTGCCGCATCGGCGACAACCAGTTTCCCGTAGCTGGTGCTGCTTGCGGCACCGATATTCAGCAAACCGGCGGCGGTTTGAGTGTAGGTGCCTTCGATCCTTGAGGCAGCATCCGTCGCACGCAGCGAGATAATGCCGGCGTTGGTGATATCCGAACCGATAGCGGCCAGATTGATGCGGCCCAGCATCAGGCCGCTGTTGTACAGCGAGACCGGAACAACGGTCGCCTCGATCGCTGTCGCACCGGCAATCACGCCTGAGTTGGTGATGCCAAAAGGAAGTGTGCCGCCGGTAATGCTGATGCCGGTGTTCCCACCGATGATTGCTCCGCTGTTCTGGAAAATGCCGACAGAGCCGGCGGTCTGCGAGAAGGCGGTACCTGTGTCGCTCAGGATGGACCCGCTGTTGTAG
>CAZBKX010000485.1:0-2223 GCA_964492535.1 uncultured Rhodoferax sp.
GGGCCTGCACCGAGACATCCAGCGCCGAGGTGGGTTCGTCCAGCACCAGGACCTCGGGGCGCAGCACCACGGCACGGGCAATCGAGATGCGCTGACGTTGACCGCCGGAGAATTCGTGCGGGTAACGCTGCAACACGTTGGATACACCGCTTCGCTCGCTCAAACCCACCTCATCCAGCATGGTGAACACCAGTTTTTCACGCTCGGCTGCTGACAACTCCGCCCGGTGCAAGCCCAGGCCCTCGCCGACAATTTGCCCCACGGTCATGCGCGGGCTCAGTGAGGCAAACGGATCCTGGAAAACGACCTGCATTCGGCAGCGCATGGCGCGCAGGGTTTGCCGGTTGGCGTTGTCCAGACGCTGGCCATCGAGGTCGACTTCTCCGCTGGAAATGTCCTGCAAGGCGAGCAAGGCCATGCCAAGGGTGGTCTTGCCAGAGCCGGACTCCCCGACAATGCCCAAGGTCTCGCCGCGACGCAGTTCCAAGGTGGCACTGTGCACCGCCTGAAAGTGCCGCTTGCGAAACCAGCCCTCGGAGGTGGTGAAGGTCACCCCCACGCCTCTGCCCGACAAGAGAATGGGAGCCTCTAGCGCCACGGACTGCACCACCCGTTGCGGCCGACTGGCCATCAATTTGCGGGTGTAAGCGTGCTGGGGCTTGGAGAACACCTCGGCGGTAGCTCCCACCTCCACCAGCTTTCCCCGCTCCATGACGGCGACTCGGTCGGTGAAGCGCCGCACCAGATTCAGGTCATGGGTAATGAACAGCAGGGCCATGCCCAAGGTTTGCTGAAGATCATCCAGCAGGGCCAAAATTTGCGCCTGGATAGTGACGTCCAGAGCTGTGGTGGGCTCGTCACAAATCAGCAACTTGGGGCGACAGGCCAGCGCCATGGCGATCATGGCGCGCTGGCGTTGACCGCCCGAGAGTTGATGCGGGTAAGCATCCACTCGCCGCTCTGGCTCCGGGATGCCGGTTTGGGCCAGCAGCTCGATGGCGCGCGCGCGCGCAGCGTTAGGCCGCATGGCCTGGTGCAGCTCCAGTACCTCACCGATCTGGTTGCCCACGGTGTACAGGGGGTTGAGCGCAGTCATGGGCTCCTGAAAAATCATGCCGATGTCGGCGCCGCGAATGCCCCGCATCTCGCGCTCGCTGTTTGCAAGCAGATCGACCCCGTTGAACCGGATCACCCCCGACGTGGTGGCCGATTCGACCAGCCGCAGGATCGACAGGGCGGTGATGGACTTGCCCGAGCCCGATTCGCCGACCAGTGCGAATTTCTCACCCGGTCGGATCGACAGTGACAGGTCATCGACCACCGTGCTGGCACCAAAGCGCACGTTCAGATGTTCGATTTCTAACAGTGGGGGCGAGCTCATGATTTTCGTGTGTCAAAGGCGTCACGCAGGGCGTCGCCTATAAAAGTGAGCAGCGTCATGGTGATGGTCAAGACGAGGAAGGTGGGCACGATGATCCACCACGCATCCAGCCAGTCTTTGCCCTGTTTGAGTAATTCGCCCAGCGACGGCACGGAAGTGGGGACGCCCAGACCCAGAAAATCGAGCGAGGTCAGTGCGAAAATGGCGCCACTCATTCGAAAAGGCAAAAAAGTGATGACCGGCGTCATGGAGTTGGGCAGCACATGGCGGCGGATGATTTGCGCGTTCGATAAGCCCAGGGACCTGGCCGCCTTGACGAATTCCAGCGATCGATTGCGCAAAAACTCTGCCCGCACATAGTCGGACAAGCCAATCCAGCCGAACAGGGAGAGCAAAACCAAGAGTAGCAGCAGCGAGGGCTCAAAGATGGAGGCCACAATGATCAGCAAATACAGTTCGGGCACGGCACCCCAGACCTCTATCAAGCGCTGTACGGTCAAATCGACACGCCCCCCAAAATAACCCTGCACTGCGCCCATGACGATGCCAATCAAAGTGCCCGCCACCGTGAGTGCAATTGCAAACCAGATGCTGACCCGAAATCCGTACAGCAACCTGGCCACCATATCTCTGCCAAACCGGTCGGTACCCAGCCAGTTGGCGGCTGAAGGGGGTGCCGGGGCTGGATTTTTGGTGAAGTAATCGGTTGAAGTGGCCGAATGCGGGTTCACGGTGCCCAGTTTCCAGTTGCCGGGTTGGGCCAACAGCCCCGCGACAAAGGGATCCTTCCAGTCGGCTGACGTTGCAAAATCTCCACCAAGTTCCAGGTCGGTTGGATTATT
>CAZBKX010000486.1:0-2832 GCA_964492535.1 uncultured Rhodoferax sp.
CAAAGGAGTTGCGGAAATGAAAACTCGACTGATTGACGGCATTGAAGTGCATCGCAGTTTCGGCAACGTGTTTGCCGACCTTGGTCTGGCTGATGCTGACAAGTTCAAGATCAAAACGGGCTTGGTGATCGAGATCAGGAAAGCCATGCGCACCCGTGGCCTGACGCAACAAGAAGCCACCAAACGGATGGGCTCCAGCGCAGCGCGGTCGTGGGCTTCGATACAGACGCCAGCGTCCACCGAGCAGCCACTGTGTTGGTAGACTAGCATCTCTTTGGTGTCAAAGCTCTCCAGCAAGCCCCTGCCGACGAAGGCGCGCAGGATGCGCCGACGCAAAGCTGCCTGCACCTGGGCCACGGCGGGCGCATCGATTTCACCGGCCGGGTGGAAGGCGAAACCCGGCGCTGCTGCAGGCGCTGGACGACGAAATGGGCAACCGCGTGTTTGACACCTATGAGGCGCTCCATGCGGGCGTGCAGGAGATCGCGGCCAGCATCGCAGCCAAGTCCCCGCTGTCGATTCGGGGCACCAAGGAGATGATCAATTACGCCCGCGACCACACGGTGGCTGACGGGCTGAACTACATCGCCACCTGGAACGCGGCCATGCTGATGAGCCAGGACCTGCAAGAGGCCATGACGGCCAACGCCACCAAGCGCCCGCCGGTGTTCAAGGACTGAGCCGGCTCAACTCCGACGTGCTCGAGTCAAAAGCCATGCGCAAAGCCTCGAGCATCCGCGCGTAAGCTTTCTCGCGCGCCACGGGGTTTGGGCCGACGTGGACACCTTGCCCCGGATTGACGCCGTTGGGCACGTCCTTGCGCAGCCTCACCACGCCCACCGGGTTGTCAAAGTCATGGTAGCTGTCGGCAAACACATTCACCTCGGCGCCCACCGCCCGCCCCAGCGCAATACAGGGCCCCGGTGCAGTCCAGTCGTCCTTTTCGCCCAGCATCAGGATCAAAGGCGCATTGGGTTGGTAGTTGACGCGGGCCGCCGCACTGCAGCCCGGATAAAAGGCGATAGCCAAGGCGGGCCGCACGGATTGGGCCAGTACCTCGGGATGTGGCCGCTGGGTGGCAGCCAGCACGGCGCTGCCCCCATGGGACCAGCCCAGCAACGCCATTTTTGACGGCGTTGCCCAGGGCTGGGCCGCCACCCAGTTCAGGGTGGCCAACGTGTCGCGCCGTCGCTCGGTCTGGTTGATGGTGCGTTCACTCATTTTTTGGGTGCACAGTTGGGCCACACCGCGCGGGTTGAGGCTGTCCGGAAACACCACCGCGTAGCCGTTCGCCACCAGCAGATCTGCCATGCCTTGGTGCCGTGCGTTGAGTTGGCCCTTGCGGGCGCCCGCCGTGACGAACAAGCCACCGCAACCATGCAAGGCCACCACCGTGCCCCGGGCTGCCTGCTCTGGCTGAAAAACCAATGCCCGGATGACCGTGCCATCCAGGCTGGGCAGCTCAAAGGTCTGAACCCCGGAGGCGAGTGCCCCGAAGGGCACCAACAAGGCAAAAAGAATAAAAACGCCTGCTAGCCGGCGCATTACTTGACTTTACCTTCTCTATTTGATAGCGAATGGGCTGCGGGTTACAGCAGCTTGGCCGTCACCCAAGGCATCACGCTGGCCAAGGCGTCGGGCAATTTGGCGGCGTCGGTGCCGCCGGCCATCGCCATGTCGGCCTTGCCGCCGCCCTTGCCACCCACCTGGCCCGCCACAAAGTTGACCAGCTCCCCGGCCTTGACCCGACCGACGCTGTCTGCCGTGACACCTGCGGCCAGTTGCACTTTGTCGCCATCGACCGTGGCGAGCAAGATCACGGCGGTTTTCAGCTTGTCCTTGAGCTTGTCCATGGTGTCGCGCAGCGTGCGGGCGTCGCCGCCTTCAAGCCGGGCCACCAGCACCTGGATACCGCTCACCTCCACCGCCTGACTCAGGAGCTCATCGCCCTGCGCGGAGGCCAGTTTGCCCTTGAGGGCGGTGAGTTCTTTCTCCAGATCGCGCATTTGCTCCAGCATCGTGACCACGCGGTTTGACACCTCATTGGGCGTGACCTTGAGTGTGCCGGCGATGCCGCCCAACAGGGTTTCCATGCCCTGCACATAGGCCAGCGCGTGGGTGCCGGTGACGGCCTCGATGCGGCGCACGCCGGAGGCCACGCCACCTTCGGCCGTGATGGTGAACAAGCCAATATCGCCCGTGCGCTGCACATGGGTGCCACCGCACAGCTCGCGGCTGCTGCCAATGTCCAGCACCCGCACGGATTCGCCGTATTTCTCACCAAACAGCATCATGGCCCCGGTGGCCTGGGCCGACTCGATGTCCATTACGCGCGACTGGGTCGCCGCATTGGCCAAAATCTCAGCATTCACACGCGCCTCGATCTCGCGAATTTGGGCGTCAGTCACAGGCGCGTTGTGGGCAAAGTCAAAGCGGGTGCGCTCGGGGTTCACCAACGATCCCTTTTGCTGCACATGCTCCCCCAGCACTTCACGCAGGGCTTTGTGCATGAGGTGGGTCGCGCTGTGGTTGCGCTGCGTGGCCAGACGGGCTGCAGCGTTGACCTGCGCTGTGACTGCGTCGCCGATCTTCAGGGAGCCACTTTTAAGCGTGCCCTGGTGGGCAAACACATCGGCCTTGATCTTCTGGGTGTCGCCCACCTCGAACGATGCGCTGTCGTTAAAAATGCTGCCCTCATCGCCCACTTGTCCGCCGCTCTCGGCATAAAACGGGGTTGTATCGAGCACCATAACGCCACTTTGACCGGCTTCTAGCTCGCTAGCTGGCGTTCCATCTATATAGAGCGCTACTACTTTAGTAGCTTGGATCAGG
>CAZBKX010000487.1:0-3191 GCA_964492535.1 uncultured Rhodoferax sp.
ACTTGCCCAGGGTTTGCACCAACTTGGAGTCGTCGGCAATACAGACAAACCGGGACGCCAAGGCAGCCACAATTTTTTCGCGCGTCAACGCTGCGCCGCCGCCCTTGATCATGCAGCCCTGGTCGTCAATCTCGTCTGCACCGTCGATGTATACCGAAAGGCTATCCACGTCGTTGGCATCAAAAACAGGAATACCAAGCGCCAGCAGGCGCTCCGTGCTGGCGACCGAACTGGAAACAGCCCCCTTGATCTGGTGCTTGATGGAGGCGAGTGCATCGATGAATTTATTGACCGTTGAACCCGTCCCCACACCCACAATGTCACCCGGTATCACATAGTTGAGCGCGGCCTGCCCTACCCTGGTTTTGAGTTCATCTTGAGAAAGCATGGCGCCAGGAGGGGAAATGGGGTGTGTCATCAGGGAAAATCGGTTGAGTTACAAAAATTATCAGGAATTATCCAATGTCTCTCATCCCTTACGCGCTGGCCCGTCCCTTTTTGTTTGGCCTTGATCCAGAAGTTGCCCATGAGCTGACGCTGGATAGCCTGGCACGAACCCAGGGTACACCTTTACAACTGGCCTATGGCGCCACTCAGGTGAATGACCCGCTTCAATTGGCAGGACTGACCTTCCCCAACCGGGTGGGCCTGGCCGCTGGGCTGGACAAGAACGCACGGTGCATTGACGCCCTGGGCGCCATGGGATTTGGATTCGTAGAGGTCGGCACCGTTACCCCGCTGGCGCAACCGGGCAACCCCAAGCCCCGCATGTTTCGCCTGACCAAGGCGCAAGCCCTCATCAACCGACTGGGTTTCAACAACGACGGCTTAGACGCCTTCGTGGCCAACGTCAAGCGCTCCAACCTGTACCTGCAGCGCAACAGCCCAGCGACCAGCAAAGCTGGCAAACCAAAGGAGATGCTGCTGGGGCTGAATATTGGAAAAAATGCCGCTACCCCGATTGAACGCGCCACCGACGACTATCTGGTCTGTCTGGACGGCGTCTACCCCTACGCCGACTACGTGACCGTCAATATCTCCAGCCCCAACACAAAAAACCTGCGGGCCTTGCAAAGCGACGAAGCACTGGATGCCCTGCTGGGCGCCATAGCCCAGCGGCGCGAACAGCTCGCGATTCAGTATGGAAAGCGCACCCCAATTTTTGTCAAGATCGCGCCTGACCTTGATGAAGCCCAAGTGGGCGTGATTGCAGCCACCCTGAAACGCCATGGCATGGACGGCGTGGTTGCGACCAACACCACTCTGAGCCGCGATGTGGTCAAAGGCCTGCCCCACGCGGACGAGTCCGGCGGCTTGTCGGGCGCGCCCGTGTTGGAGATGAGCAACCGGGTCATCAACCAATTGCGCAGCGCGCTGGGCTCCAGCTTCCCAATCATGGGTGTGGGCGGCATCATGAGTGGAGAAGATGCGGTGAGCAAAATCAGAGCGGGTGCCGACGTGGTGCAGATTTATACCGGCCTGATCTACAAGGGCCCGGCTTTGGTCAAAGAAAGTGCTAATTCAATAAAAAAAGCTGCTAGGCTTGGTAACTATTAGATTTTTACGTCTTATTTGATAGCATAAAACTTCATCAACGTTGCGCCAACAGGCTCACGACGTGGTCGCCAATGGCCATGGAACTGGTCAAACCCGGTGACTCGATACCAAACAGATTCACCAGGCCAGCCACGCCGTGGTCAGCGCGGGCCTGTATCAGGAAATCACGCGCCGGTGCATCGGGAGCATGTATTTTGGGGCGAATCCCGGCGTAGCCCGGAATCAATGCGCCATCTTCCAAAGCCGGCCAGTATTTACGCACCTCCGCATAAAAAGCATCGCCCCGCGCTGGGTCCACCACCAGATCGTCCGGGGAATCAACCCACTGCGCATCCGGGCCGAACTTGGCCTGACCACCCAAGTCAAGTGTGAGATGAACCCCCAGGCCTGCGGCCTGGGGCACCGGGTAAATCAAATGGCTGAATGGCGCGCGGCCAGCCAGGTTGAAATAACTGCCCTTGGCAAACCAGGCTCCCGGCACGTGCAGCGAAGGCAAACCCTTGAACCGACGCGCCAGTGCCGGCGCTTGTAAACCAGCCGCATTGACCACTATTTGGGCTTGCAGACAGGTGCCATCTTGGGTGATCAACTCAATGCCGCCGTTGTGGCAATTGGCATCTGCCAGCGGTGAGTTGAGCACCACCATGCCACCGGCATTCTCAATATCGCCCTGCAACGCCAGCATGAGTGCGTGGCTATCCACAATTCCGGTGCTGGGCGAAAAAATAGCGGCTTCGCACGCCAACTCTGGCTCAAGCGCCAGCGCCTGCGGCTGACTGAGCAAGACCAAATCATTCACCCCATTCAAGGCCGCCCGCTCCAAAATACTGTGAAGTTGCGCAACCTGCTGCGGGTCGGTGGCCACCAACAGCTTGCCGCAGCGCTTGTGCCCAATGCCGCGCTCCACGCAATACACATAAAGCTGCTGCTTGCCTTGCACACACAAACGGGCCTTGAGCGAGCCTGGAGCATAGTAAATGCCCGCGTGAATCACCTCGCTGTTGCGCGAACTGGTGCCGGTGCCAATGGCTGAGGCGGCTTCCAGCACCAGCACTTCACGCCCAGCCAGCGCAAGCGTCCGCGCCACAGCCAGTCCGACCACGCCGGCACCCACCACCACACATTCAATCTGATCCATGCTCTGACTTTCTACAGGGACTTCCGACAGTCAACTTGGCTCGCCTGCGGCGACTCGTACCCCGAATTTACTCCCTCGCATTCAGCTCGGAGATCACACGTTAATTTTTATGAGAGGGAGAGTTGCTTCACCCCGAATGATGAAAGAAAATCTCGACGCGACGCGTGGCTGTCTGAACGCAACGTTTTGGACATCACCAAGCTCAAAACCAATTCGCAGCGCCTTGCGAGGATTTGGGCCAGACCCAGACAAGGGGAACTCGATGCGATAACGCTCAGTGCCCTTCCATGCATCCGCAAGGTGCCTAAAATTTGAGCATCTACAAATTGCGGGACTGCGGCGGTTTTGAGTACTGCAAGTCCCTGTATTAGATTAGAAACTTAGAAACGAGAACAAACATATGGCCCGCTACTTAATTGGGGACGTTCAGGGCTGCGATGACGCATTGCAACAACTCTTGGACAAAATATCATTCTCCCCAAGCAGGGACACACTT
>CAZBKX010000488.1:0-9111 GCA_964492535.1 uncultured Rhodoferax sp.
GGTTTTGCCGGGGGCCTGGGCTTGGGCCCCGGCTTCATCGCGGGCCACATAGACCTTGCCGTCTTCGTCGTACCAGGCGGGAATCTGGTGCCCCCACCACAGTTGGCGGGAAATGCACCAGTCCTGGATGTTGTTCATCCACTGGTTATAGGTGTTGACCCAGTTCTCGGGCACAAACTTCACGTCACCGGACTGCACCGCATCAATCGCTTTTTGCGTGATGGATTTGCCGGTTGGGTCGATCGGGCTCACTTTGGTCATGGCGACAAACCACTGGTCGGTGAGCATGGGCTCGATCACCTGGCCGGTGCGGGCGCAGCGCGGCACCATGAGCTTGTGTTTTTTGACCTCCACCAGCAGACCTTGAGCGTCAAGGTCTTTGACGATCTGCTTGCGGGCCACAAAGCGGTCCAGTCCCTGGTAAGCAGCGGGTGCCTGGTCGTTGATCTTGGCGTCCAGCGTCAGCACACAGATCAGCGCCAGTTTGTGGCGTTGGCCTACGGCGTAATCGTTCTGGTCATGGGCCGGCGTGACTTTGACCACGCCGGTGCCAAAGGCTTTGTCCACGTAGTCGTCCGCAATCACGGGAATGGTGCGCCCGCAAAGGGGCAGCGTGACGTGCTTGCCAATCAGGTGCTGGTAGCGCTCGTCTTCAGGATGCACCATGGCGGCCACGTCGCCCAGCATGGTCTCGGGCCGCGTGGTGGCCACCACCAAGCCGGGGGCCATCTCGCCATTGACCGGTTGCGGGCCGTCGGCAAAGGGGTACAGGATGTGCCACAGCGAACCGTCTTCTTCTTCGCTCTCCACTTCCAGGTCGCTCACGGCGCTTTGCAGGATCGGGTCCCAGTTGACCAAACGCTTGCCGCGGTAGATCAGGCCTTGCTCATACAACTGCACGAAGGTTTCGGTCACGGTCTTGGACAGCTTGGGGTCCATGGTGAAGTATTCACGGCTCCAGTCCACGCTGTCGCCCATGCGGCGCATTTGGGTGGTGATGGTGTTGCCCGACTTCTCTTTCCATTCCCACACCTTGCTCACAAAGTTCTTGCGGCCCAGGTCGTGGCGGCTCACCTTTTGCTCCTGCAATTGGCGCTCCACCACAATTTGGGTGGCAATGCCGGCGTGGTCGGTACCCGGGATCCACACCGTGTTGTCGCCCTTCATGCGGTGGTAGCGGGTGAGCGAATCCATGATGGTCTGGTTGAACGCATGCCCCATGTGCAGCGTGCCGGTGACGTTGGGCGGGGGGAGCTGGATGGCAAACGACTCGGCGCCGACTTGAGGCTGGCCCGTGCCCCGATGGCCGGCGACGGCGTAGCCACGGCGTTCCCACTCCGGGCCCCAGTGGGCTTCCAGGGCCGCAGGCTCAAATGATTTGGAGAGGCTCTCTAAGCCCGGTTGTTGCAGTGCGTCGGTCATGGTGTTTAAGCTTTAGGGCCCTCAACGCCCGTGCAGGCATTTGAAGGCAAAGGCGGCACACCTGGAGGGTCGTGCCGCTGCGGAGGTTGGCTGGAAGCCCTTGATTTTATTCGACGACGGCGTCGGGCTGCATTCACGATAATCAGGGCTTCCCCGTGACGGCTTTCTTTCATTTCTCATCCCTCTTCTCCTCTCTCTTTCCGGGTAAAGGTCACCATGCTCTTTTTGTTGTCTCCCGCCAAATCCCTGGACTTTGACCCAGCGCCTAAGGCCGTGCCGCACACGCAGCCCCTGTTCGTGGCGCAATCGGCCGAGTTGATTGGGGTGCTCAAGGCCCAGTCGCCCCAAGAGATTGCGTCTCTGATGAAGCTCAGCGACGCCCTGGCCGGGCTGAATGTGGCCCGTTATGCCGCCTGGCGCCCGAAGTTCACCGCCCAAAACGCCAAACAGGCCGTGCTGGCTTTCAATGGCGACGTGTACGAGGGCTTGGATGCCAAAACCCTGGCGCCCGACGATCTGGTCTGGGCGCAGGATCACGTGTGCATCTTGAGTGGCTTGTACGGCGTGCTGCGCCCCCTGGACTACATGCAGCCCTACCGGCTGGAGATGGGCACCTCTTTGCCCAACGAGCGGGGCAACAACCTCTACAAGTTCTGGGGCACGCAGTTGTCTGAGTATCTGAACGAGCGTTTGCAGCGCGATGTGTCGCCGGTGGTGGTAAATCTGGCCTCGCAGGAGTATTTCAAGGCGGTGGATCTCAAGGCGCTCAAGAGCCGGGTGATTGAATGCGTGTTTCAGGAATACCGCAACGGTGACTACAAGATTATCAGTTTCATGGCCAAACGGGCGCGCGGGCTGATGGCCCGCTTTGCCGCCACGCACCGGGTGGTCACGCCGCACCAGCTGGAGGGCTTTGATGCCGAGGGCTATGCCTTTGACGCTCAAGTCTCGGAGCCAGAGCGACTGGTTTTCCGGCGCAGGCAAACTGCATGATTTTTGGGATAAATCGGCCTCTAGCCGGCACGATATAAGGAGTAATCTTATGAAAATAAGAGCAAACAACATCGATATTGAGGTGCTTGATACTGGCCCCGGGGCCGCGGGTGAGGTGCGCCCCGTGGTGCTGTTGATCATGGGCCTGGGCATGCAGCTGGTGGCCTGGCCGCAAGCCCTTGTACAGGCGCTCACGGATGCCGGCTACCGAGTGGTGCTGCATGACAACCGCGACGTCGGCCTGAGCCACCGTTTTGAAGCCCTGGGCAAGCCCAATCTTCTGTGGCAGGGCATCAAATACAAGCTTGGGCTGACTCCGCGCGCGCCCTATAGCCTGACGGACATGGCAACTGACTCGGTCGGTGTGCTGGATGCCCTGGGCATTGGGAAAGCGCATGTGGTGGGCGCCAGCATGGGCGGCATGATTGCGCAGCGTGTGGCCCTGATGGCCCCGGCGCGCACCCTGAGCCTGACCAGCATCATGAGCACCAGTGGCGCCCGCGGCCTGCCGCCGCCCCGGCCCGAGGTGCTGCGCGCCTTGCTCAAACGCCCAACCGACCATCGGCCAGCGTCGCTCGTGGCGCACTATGTGAAGCTGTTCAAGGTCATTGGCAGCCCGGGTTTTGTGACGCCCGAGGCAGAGTTGCAGGAGCGCATCCACAAAGGCGTTGAACGGGGTTTTTACCCCGTGGGTACCATGCGCCAGATGCTGGCCATCATGGCCGATGTGACGCGCGCGGCCCAGCTCAGCCGGGTGCACGTGCCCACGCTGGTGGTGCACGGCAAGGCCGACCCGCTGGTGCCCTATGCCTGTGGTGAAGACACGGCCCGGCGCATTGCCGGTGCTCAGCTATTCGGCATCGAGGGCATGGGCCACGATCTGCCGCCCGGTGTGGTGACGCTTTTACTTCCCCCCCTGTTGGCCCACCTCAAAGGTGCTGACGCCCGCGCGGCCCTGGCGTCTGCGGCTGCCCCTTTTCCACCTGCTTCCCCTGATTTCACCCCCAAGCCATGAATACACCTGAAGACTCCCTGCTGGGCAAAAGCGCCAGTTACATTGACCAGTTTGATGCCTCCCTGCTGTTCCCCATCCCGCGCGCGGGCAAGCGGGCAGAAATGGGTGTCGCCGCCGAGGCGCCATTCTTCGGTGCCGACATGTGGACCGCGTTTGAGTTGAGCTGGCTCAATTTGCGCGGCAAGCCGCAAGTGGCGTTGGCGCACATCACCGTACCCTGCGAGACGCCCAATATCATTGAAAGCAAGTCGTTCAAGCTCTATCTCAACAGTTTCAACAACACCCGGTTTGCTGATTCGGATGCGGTCAAAGTGCGCTTGCGGGCCGACCTGAGCGAAGCGGTTTGGCGCGACCCCGCCCGGCCAGATGCCGCCCCGGCCTCCATTGGTGTGAGACTGTTGATGCCCGAACAGTTTGACCGGGAGCCTGTCTATGAATTGGAAGGCCTGAGCCTGGACCGTCTGGACGTGGAGTGCACCCACTACACCCCGGCGCCCGAACTGCTCAAAGTGCTGCCCGATGAAGCTCCGGTGAGTGAAGTGCTGGTGAGTAATTTGCTCAAGAGCAATTGTCTGGTCACGGGCCAGCCTGATTGGGGCAGCGTGCAAATCAGCTACACCGGTGCCCCCATGGATCAGGAAGGCTTGCTGCACTATTTGGTGAGTTATCGCAACCACAACGAGTTTCATGAGCAATGCGTGGAACGCATCTTCATGGACATCTGGCGCCGCACCCAGCCGCTCAAGCTGGCGGTGTACGCACGCTACACCCGCCGGGGTGGGTTGGATATCAACCCGTTTCGCACCAGTTACCCGCAGGCGCTGCCGGCCAATCACCGCACGGCGCGGCAATAGCCATCAGCGTGGCCCGGTGATCAGCCCGGCAGGGCGCGGCGTGGCGCGTGGCCCAGCGCGGGTTGCCCCGCCTGCCGCGTTCCTGCGTCTTGCAGCTTGAAGGTTCCCACGACTTCGGCGAGTCGCTGGGCTTGCTCGCTCAAGCTCTCGGCGGCGGCGGCGGACTGCTCCACCAAGGCGGCGTTTTGCTGGGTCATCTGGTCGAGCTGGACCACCGAGCCGTTGACCGCATCAATGCCCTGGCTCTGGTCGGCCGTGGCGGCTGTGATTTCGCCAATGATGTCGGTCACGCGCTGCACCGAGGTCACGATGTCCGTCATGGTGCGCCCCGCGTCACTCACCAGGCGCGAGCCGGTCTCGATGCGCTCCACACTGGCGCCAATGAGGCTCTTGATCTCCTTGGCCGCCTCGGCCGAGCGCCCGGCCAAAGACCGCACCTCGCTGGCCACCACGGCAAAACCGCGCCCCTGCTCACCCGCACGGGCCGCCTCAACCGCCGCGTTGAGCGCCAGGATATTGGTCTGAAAGGCAATGCCGTCAATCACCCCAATGATGTCGCTGATCTTTTTGGAACTCACATTGATGTCGTTCATGGTGCTCACCACCTGTGCTACCACGGCGCCCCCGCGGTGGGCCACCTCGCCGGCCGAGGTGGCGAGCTGGTTGGCCTGGCGCGAGGCATCGGCCGTTTGGCGCACGGTGTGGGTCAGTTGATCCATGCTGCCCGCGGCTTGCTGCAGGTTGCTGGCGGTCTGCTCGGTGCGCACGCTCAGGTCCTGGTTGCCCGAGGCAATCTCGGCGCTGGCCGTGGAGATGCTGTCAGTGGACTGTCGCACCTGGCCCACCAGACGGGAGAGGGACTGCTGCATCTCGGCCAGAGAGCGCAACAGCCGGGCGGTTTCGTCGTGCCCGGCGGTGTTGATGTGTTGGTCGGTCAGGTCGCCCCCGGCGATGGCGTGGGCCATTCTTTCAGCCTGGTCGATGGGGCGGCAAATCGAATTCATGTTCATGATGGTGCTGGGCACCACGAAGATCAGGCCCAGCACCGTCACCACGGCAAACAGCAGTTTGACTTGGTGTGCGACGTTGGCTTGCTCCTGGACGGCGCTTTCGACGTCCTTGCGCAGCACTGTTTCGATTTGGGCCAGCACCGTCTCGGCTTCATCAAACTTCACCAAGGCCTGACTGCTTAACTTGTTGGCCACCGTTGCGGTGTCATAGGCTTGTTGCTCAAGCTGGCGTGCAATCGGGATAAACAGGTTTCGGTAAGCCGCCATCAACTGCACCACTTGCTGAACTTTGGCCTGGCTGTCGGGCTGCATGCCTTCCTGGAGGCTGGTGGCTGTCTTGTCTACCTCACCGAGGCTGGCTTGTCATTTTGCAAACGTGGCGGTCACGGCCGCCGGCGTTTCATACTGGATGATCATGTCTTTCTCATGCCGGCGCGTCATGTTCATGCTCGCGCGCAAGTCGGCCAGACGCCCCACGGTGGCATACGACTGATTCATGAACGCCTCGCTCATGCCCTGGATGCGGACCATGCCGTACAGGCCGGTGGCGCCGAGCAAACCGATCAAAAGAAGTACGATACCGATGGCACTGAGCATGCGAAACCGGATCGTGAAGCGGCGCATCAAAGTATCGAATTGCATGAGGGTTCCTGAGTTAAAAGTGAGGGCGAGAAACACGCCCTTTGCCACACTGTAGTCGAGTTTGAGTTTCTGACATAGCGAATATGCCAGCGTATTTTCAGGGGCGACGGATGAGTGGTTTTGCTATTAAAAATATAAGTCAAGACCCATGAATTCGCCGGCCAGCAGGCCGTTTTATTTAAAACAAGCTCTCGAATGCCCGTTAATCAGAACAACTGCCCGTTTTTTGCTTCTGAATACGTAGCGTCTTTGTTATTGGATTCGTGATCTGGAGGGTCATTTTCCTTGTTAACCGGGTTGGCGTCGGGGCGGCTCAGCGAGGCGACCCGCACGCCCAGCAGTCGCAGGCGCCGGGTCAAGGGGGCCCGTTTGAGGCACAGGCCTGCGGCCTGACGGATGGCGCGCGCATCGTCAGTGGCCGCATCCAGTGTCAGGTCGCGCGTGAGACTCCGGAAGTCGTCAAAGCGCAGCTTGATCCCGATGGTCTTGCCCACATAGCCTTTGCGCGCCAGGTCCTGGGCCACTTGTTCGCACAGGCGGGTGAAGATGGCACCGAGCTCGGCCTTGTCCCGCACCGCATGCAGGTCGCGCTCAAAGGAGGTCTCGCGGCTGATCGACACTGGCTCGCTCTCCAGCACGATGGGTCGTGTGTCCTGGCCGTGGGCGGCGTCAAACATCCAGGCACCGGTTTTCTGACCAAAGCGATCGATCAGCCATTGCAGTTCTTGCTCAGCCAGCTGGCCAATGGTCTCTATGCCCAAGCGCTTGAGCTTTTCGTCGGCCTTGGGGCCAATGCCGTTGATCTTGCGGCAGGCCATGGGCCAGATTTTGCCGGGCAGGTCGTCTTCAAACACCAGGGAGATGCCGTTGGGCTTGTTGAACTCGCTGGCCATTTTGGCCAGCAGCTTGTTGGGCGCCACGCCCACGGAGCAGGTCAGGCCGGTCTGGTCAAAAATGGCTTTTTGAATGAGTCTGGCCAGCACGCGCCCACCTTCGCGCTGGCCGCCGGGCACGTCGGTGAAGTCAATGTAGACCTCGTCGATTCCCCTGTCTTCCATGAACGGCGCAATGTCCAGAATGATGTCTTTGAAGGCGCGCGAGTATTTCCGGATTTCAGGGAAATCGACCGGCAGCAAAATAGCTTGAGGGCACAGCCGGGCAGCCTTCATCAGCCCCATGGCCGAGCCCACGCCAAACTGGCGCGCCGCATAGGTGGCGGTGGTGATGACACCGCGCCCGGTGTAATCCTTGAGAACGGGGAAATCTTGCACCGGGATGTCGGCCAGTGTGTGGTCCGCGTAGGTTTGGCGCAGGGTTTCGTCCTGCGGGCGGCGCCCACCCCCAATCACCACCGGCAGCCCCTTGAGTTGCGGGTAGCGCAGCAGCTCGACCGAGGCATAAAAAGCGTCCATGTCGAGGTGGGCAATGCGGCGAAGTTTGCCGCCAGGTGGTGCGTTCACGCGGCTGTCAGTGGCGCGGGGCCGAGCCAGTTGAGAGTTGATTGCATGAGCTTGAGGATAGCGCGAAGAGGTCTTGCCGCAAGTCAAGGGGCATGTCATCGGGACGGGTTAAGCTGATCACTCGGGATCCCCCTGCCAATTGAGAGTTGTATGGATAAGCATTTTTTGACCCCCCTTTTTTCACCCCGCTCCATTGCCGTGCTGGCTGGCAAGCCAGATGACCCGGCCTCCCAGACGGCCCAGGCGCAAGCCTTGCATGGCGCCCTGGTCGCGCAGCGGTTTGCGGGCACGCTGACTTTTCTGGACATGCACTACAGCGGCACCCTGGCTGACTTGGCCCACACGCAGGCTGACCTGACTATTATTGCCGTGCCGCCCGCCGAAGTGGTGGCGGCGCTGGAGATCGTGGGGCGCATCAATTGCCGGGCTGCGTTGGTCATTTCCAGCGGCATTGACGCTACCCTGGCGGCCGAACTGCACCGCATCGCCCGGGGCGATGACATTCATCTGCTGGGCCCCAATTGCCTGGGTTTTCAGCGCCCGCACCTCCACCTCAACGCCAGCGTGGCCGGGGCTTTGTGCGCACCGGGCCCGCTGGCGCTGGTGTCGCAGTCGGGCGCCTTGACCTCGTCGATTCTCGATTGGGCGCAAAAGAACGGTGTGGGTTTTTCCACCGTGGTCTCGCTGGGCCCCAACACGGCGGTGGATCTGGCCCAGGTGCTGGACTTTTTGGCCACCGATGCGCACACCCACAGCATCGTGGTTTATATGGAGGGCATCACCAACTCCCGCCGCTTCATGAGTGCGCTGCGGGCCGCGGCCAACGCCAAGCCTGTGGTGGTGCTCAAGGCGGGGCGCAAATCAGCAGGCAACCGGGCTGCGCTCACGCATTCGGGCACCATTGTGGGGAGTGACGATGTGTTTGACGCCGCCCTGCGCCGGGCTGGTGCGGTGCGGGTGCGCTCCTTTTTGGCGCTGTTCTCGGCGGCGAAGTGCCTGGCCTCGCGCTACCGGCCGGTCGGGCGGCGCCTCGCCGTGGTGACCAACGGCGGCGGCCCCGGCGTGCTGGCGGCCGACTGGATCAGCGAGATCAAGCTGCAGCTGGCCTGCCTCACGCCTGAGCAGGCGCTGGCTCTGAAGCCTGAGTTGCCGCCGCTGGCCTCTTTGTGCGATCTCATCGATGTGTCCGAAGAGGCCGGGCCCGAGCACTTCAAGGCGGCCGTGGAGGCCGCGGGCAAGGCGCGTCAGGTAGATGGCGTGCTGGTCATTCACTCACCCAAGATCGGGCTTGAGAGCGCCACCATCGCCACCGCCCTGGCGCAAGCCAACAAGCAGTTGGGCAAGCCGCTGCTGACCTGCCTGATGGGCGACGCCAGCGTGGGCGAGGCGCGTGTCGTCCTGAACGAGGCGGCGATTCCCACCTTTCGCACACCCGAGGCCGCTGTGGGCGCCTTTGGCAACATCGCCACGTTTTATCAAAACCAGCAGCTGTTGCAGCAAACCCCGCCGCCCATGTCGGACCTGGCCAAGCCCGACGTGGAGGGCGCCCGCATGCTGATTGAGAGCGTGCTGGCCGAGCGCCGCAAGGTGCTCACCGAGATGGAGTCCAAGGCGCTGCTGGCGGCGTTTCACATTCCCGTGACCAAGACGATTCTGGCGCGCAGCGTCAATGAAGCGATCATGATCGCCACCCAGCTGGGTTTCCCGGTGGCGCT
>CAZBKX010000489.1:0-2795 GCA_964492535.1 uncultured Rhodoferax sp.
AGGCGCCACTCAGGGCAGCTCTTGATCTTCTGCCTGCGCGCCGTCCTGTGCCCTGCGTCACCAGGCCTCAAGGCACCAGCACCGCGGCACCACTGAGAGCACCACTGCGAAGGGCTGCCAACGCCTCGTTGGCCTGCGCCAGGGCAAAGGGCTGCACATGGGTTGTTACAGGCTGCCCATCAATGAGTGCAAAGAAGGCGTCGCCATCTTCCCGGGCCAGATTGGCCACAGACCGCACACTGCGCTCACCCCACAAGAGCGCATAGTCAAACGCCGGAACCTCACTCATGTGAATACCGGCGCACACCACCACGGCGCCTTTGCGTGTCGCGCGCAGGGCTTGCGGCACCAGGGCACCCACCGGGGCAAATATCAGTGCCCCATCCAGTTCAACCGGCGGCTGCAAACCCGACGGACCGGCCCAGCAGGCGCCCATCTCCAGCGCAAATCGCTGGCCGCGCACATCACCGGGGCGAACAAAGGCATACACCTGCTGCCCCTGCGCCACGGCCACCTGGCTGATGATGTGGGCGGCCGCACCAAAGCCATACAAGCCCAGGCGCGCAGGCCCCTTGAGGCCCGACATCCGGTAGGCGCGGTAGCCAATCAAGCCAGCACACAACAGCGGCGCAGCGTGCAGGTCGTCATAGCGATCAGCAGTGAAAAACAAAAGCGCTCATCAGCCAGTACCTGCTCGGCAAAGCCGCCGTTGCGGTCAAAGCCGGTGAATACAGGGGCGTCGCACAGGTTCTCACGCTGACATGCGCAGTAGGCGCAGTGGCCGCAGCTTGAGCCCAGCCAGGGCACGCCCACCCGGTCACCCACCCGAAAACGCGTGGCCTGTGCACCCGTGGCCACCACGCGGCCCACCACCTCATGCCCGGGAACCAGCCCGGGACGCCTGGGCCCCAGCTCGCCGTCAACGATGTGCAGGTCCGTGCGGCACACACCGCAGGCCAGCACCTGCAGGCGAATGTCGTACTCACCCGGCTCTGGCACCGGTAGTTCGGCCATGACCAGAGAACTGCCTGATTCGGCCACTGTCATGGCCCGCATTCGATTCACAGCAGCACCCCCCATCAACTGATGAATGTCTCCAGAGTAGGGCCAACCGGTATGGGCCTGATGACACTTCTCAACGCAGATGCACTCTATTTTTTTAACTCTACTTGTGCGCGCCCGTTGACGATGCGCAAATCCTGCGCCGGGGCAGTCCCTATTCTTGCCAACTCAAGGACCACGGCAGCCAGCCAAGGGGCTTGATGGCCATTTACCCACGCAGGAGTCATGACATGAAAAAACACGCCGACACATTCACCACCTCCCCCAAGCCCACAGAGAAAAAAGCGCCCCCACGCGTCAGCAAAAAGGGCAATGGGCCCTTGGCCACAGGGATCGATTCAAGCACCGTTGACCACGACGAACAGATCCGCCAGACCGCCTATTTTTTATATGAATCGCGCAGTTGTGAAGCGGGCCATGAACTCGATGACTGGCTGCAGGCAGAGGCCCAGATGGCCAGCCCGGCCCCACGAGGCGCCCAACTTTCCGCCCTGTAGACCGCTTCAACACGAAACAAGCATGAAACCCAAACAGCTCCTGTTTCATGATGATGCGCGGGACAAGATCCGGCGCGGCATGGACGCGCTGGCCGAGGCCGTGAAGATCACGCTGGGTCCCCGGGGGCGCACGGTGATTCTGGAGCGCGAATTCGGCTCGCCCCAGATCGTGAACTCCGGCGTGCTCGTCGCCAAGTCGATTGAGCTGCAAGACCGGTTTGAAAACATGGGTGCACAGCTGCTGCGCGAGGTGGCCGTGCGCACCAGCGAGATGGCCGGCGACGGCACCACCACGGCCACCGTGCTGGCCCACGGCATGATTCAGGAGGGACTGCGCTACCTGGCGGGCGGCATGAACCCCATGGACCTCAAGCGCGGGATGGAACTGGCCGTCGACAAGGTGGTGAGCGAACTCAAGACCCTCGCCAGGCCCTGCGCCACGTCACAAGAAATTGCCCATGTGGCCGCCATCTCGGCCAACAACGACCGCTCCATTGTCGACCTGCTGGCCAGTGCCATCGACAAGGTGGGGCGAGAAGGCGCCATCTCCATCGAAGACGGCTCCGGGCTGGTCAGCGTGCTGGAGGTGGTGGAGGGCATGCAGTTTGACCGGGGCTTTTTGTCACCCTATTTCATCAACACCCCGGAGCGCCAAAGCGCGGTGCTGGAAAACGTCTCCATCCTGCTGTGCGAAGGCCGGCTCACCTCCTTGAAAGACCTGCTGCCCCTGCTGGAAGAAATCGTCAAGGAAGGCCGCCCCCTGCTGGTGGTGGCCGAGGACATCGACAACGATTCACTCGCGGCCCTGGTCATCAACACCCTGCGCGGCACGCTGAAAACCTGCGCCGTCAAGGCGCCCGGCTTTGGCGACAAACGCAAGGCCATGGTGCAGGACATGGCCGTACTCACAGGCGGCAAGGTCGTCAGCGACGAGGTCGGGTTAACGCTGGGCAAGGTCACTTTGCAGGACCTGGGGCGCGCCACCCGGGTAGAGGTCACCAAGGACAACACCACCCTGATCGGTGGCGCCGCAAAGCCTGCCGCCCTGCAGGACCGGATTGCCAGCATCCGCCATGAACGCGAGCTCTCCACCAGCGAGTACGAGCGCCAGCAACTCGATGAGCGTGCCGCCAAACTCTCGGGCGGCGTGGCGCTGATCAAGGTGGGCGCCGCCACCGAGACCGAGTTGAAAGAACGCAAGGTGCGCGTGGAAGACGCCATGCACGCCACCCGCGC
>CAZBKX010000490.1:0-1515 GCA_964492535.1 uncultured Rhodoferax sp.
CAGGTTTTTTGAGAATATGGGTGAATTCAAGTTGCAAGTGCACCATGAATAGCGAAGTGGATGACTTCATGGGGCGTCTGATAATTGAGGCATTTTCTGGGTCTATAATTGAGCTTTTTGACTACAAACGCAAGATCCTTATCCGTTAGATCTGTAAAATTTGTGCCCTTCGGAAAGTATTGCCGCATTAAGCCGTTGGTGTTTTCAATGCAACCGCGCTGCCAGGCCGAATACGGATCTGCAAAATAAATGCTGAAACCGGTTTTATCCTCTTCGCTATTCATGGTGCACTTGCAACTTGAATTCACCTTTTTTCGCGCCGGCATCACTCCAGCCGGCGTCATTGGATTGCACGACATGGGCGACAACGTCTGGGAGTGGGTGGACGAGCCGGTGGGCGCCAGCGGCAACGCTGAACGACGCACCCGTGGTGGTTCGCGGTGGTACGGCGCGGCGCAGATGCGTGCGGACCATCTCCAAGGCAAGCCCGGCGAGACGACCTTGGTCTACATTGGCTTTCGTTGCGTGAGGCAGCCATGAAGGGCATCCGCATCGACGACGGGGACACGAACCGACGCCGAGCACTCCTGCTTGGGTACACGCTTTCCATCTCCTTCGCACTCCTGCAGTTGGCGGCAGGTTGGTTGTTGGCCGAATCGACAGCCGACTTGCCACGGCAGGTCGCAAGCGATGCGGTCCCGGACGGTGCGGTTATCCTGTTCCGCCATGCCATAGCGCCGGGCGGCGGGGATCCAGCTGGCTTCCGGCTCGGCGACTGTGCTACCCAGCGCAACCTCGACACGCAGGGCCGCGAACAGGCGCGCTGCATTGGCGAGCAACTGCGCAGGAAGGGTGTTCCGGTCACCGCGGTGTGGGCCTCGCAGTGGTGCCGGACCAAGGAAACGGCTGCGCTGGCCTTTCCGCGGCTGAAGGTTGTCGAGCAGCCGGCATTCAACTCCTTCTTCGGCGATCGATCCAAAGCGGACGGGCAGACGGCACAAGCGCGGGCCTTGCTTCAGGGATGGCGTGGCACCGGCGTGCTGGCGGTGATAACGCACCAGGTCAACATCGCCGCCCTCACCGGGGTCTCGCCGAGTTCAGGTGAAGGCATCGTGGTGCGCCCTGCGCATGACGGATTGTTCGTCGTAGGCCGGATTCCACCCCCTGCTGGGGCAGGGCCTTGATCGTCAATCTCTGGCTGCTGGCCTGGGTGTTTTTTGCCAACAGCGGATCGCGGGACGACATCAGCCCCATTGCGCGCCGTCACACCGGGGTCGACGGCGCAGCCGCTACTGCTGCGCGAAAACGAGGTAATTCAGTGGGGTCCGCGATCGTCGGCGCGTAGCCCGGAAGTGGGAAATACCAAATCAAGACGTAGCCCTATTTTTTTCAAGGAGAAAACGAACATGTTCAGCGAGAAAGGGGTTCTTTCAAGGAGAGATTTTATTATAGCCGCCGGCGCAGCAGGTTTAGGATCTGCACTCGGACCCTTAAGCTCATTGTCCGCGGCGCATG
>CAZBKX010000491.1:0-1622 GCA_964492535.1 uncultured Rhodoferax sp.
AAACTGTTCAAGTCAACTCTCGCCTTACTGACCTGTGCCTGTGCTGCAGCTGTCTGCAGCGCCGCCCCCGCCACGGTGACGATCACCTTTGACACTCCAATCCACAATGGCTCCGGCTTTGATACGGTCAACATCAACTCCCCAGCCGGCCACAGCAACGTGAACGCCGGCCGCTTTCAGGGAACAGCCACCAATCTGGTCGGCGTTGCTCCTTCCATTTTTGTGAATGGCATCAATGACGTGTACATGTATTGCTACGATCTTTACCAAAGCATCGGTGCGCTCGACGTGGTCAACTACACCATCAACTTCAATGGCGCTGTTGCACGGACCCTGGACTTCTTGGGTGCGGTCAATGGTGTGATGAACGCCGCCAGCCCCAGCCCTGTTGACGACCCTTATGCCTGGTTGCATCCACTCAGCGGCGCTCAGAGTGCGGCCATTCAACTGGGCATCTGGGAGAGTCGGTACGACGCCTCAGGTTGGGACTTGGCTGCGGGCAGCTTCACAGCCTCGGGCCTTGAGGGGGCCACGGATAACCATTGGAATTCATTCAAGTCCGCCATCAACACCTATGCCAGCATGGACCCGGAGAAGGTGATGGTCTTCGAGTCTGCCACCCGCCAGGACATGATCGCCGGCGACCCCCCGCTCGCCGTGCCAGAGCCTGGATCGCTCGCCCTGCTGGGTGCGGGCCTGGCCGGCCTGGCGCTCGCCCGGCGCCGCAAGCTTCTGTAATCAGGCCAGCCGCTTGCAAATCTCCAGCGTAGCCACACTCTGGTTCATGCTGTAGAAATGCAGGCCGGGTGCCCCGCCAGCGCGCAGTTGCTCGCACAGGTCGGTCACCACATCCAGGCCAAACGATTTGATCGAGGCCACATCATCACCAAAACTTTGCAGGCGCAAGCGAATCCAGCGTGGAATCTCGGCGCCGCTGGCGTCGCTGAAACGCATCAGCTGAGTGGAGCTGGTGATCGGCATGATGCCGGGCACCACAGGAATCGCCAACCCCAGCGCCTCGGTCTCTTCCAGAAAGCGGAAGTAAGCGTCCGAGTTGTAAAAATACTGGGTGATGGCGGAGTTGGCACCGGCATTTACCTTTGCCGCAAATGCCTGCAAGTCGGCTGCGGGCGACTTGGCCTGGGGGTGCACCTCCGGGTAGGCGGCCACCTCGATAAAAAAATCATCGCCGGTCTCGGCGCGAATGAACGCCACCAGATCGCTGGCGTGATGAAACTCGCCACCGGCTCCATATCCACTGGGCAAATCGCCGCGCAAAGCCACCAGGCGTTTCACGCCCATGGTCTTGAGGGTGGCGAGCTGGGCGCGCACCGTGTCACGCGTGGCGCCAATACAGGAAAAATGCGAGGCCGCACTCACCCCCTCGGCCAGGATGTCACGCACGGTGTTGAACGTGCCCTCTTGCGTGGAGCCACCCGCGCCAAACGTCACAGAGCAAAACTCCGGCTCCAATGCGTACAGCTGCTGGCGTACCAACCGCAGTTTCTCAACGCCTTCTGGCGTCTTGGGTGGAAAAAACTCAATGCTGTAGGGAATGCGGGCAGTCTTGCTCATGGGAGATTCTTGAAAAACACGGTCAAAGGTCGCAGGGGGCGGCCTCG
>CAZBKX010000492.1:0-6106 GCA_964492535.1 uncultured Rhodoferax sp.
TTGGGCTGGCGCAATCCATCGGGCGCTGGGTTACTCCGGCCGTGCTGGTGCCGCAATTCCGCTGGGAAAACTTTCTGTCGCGGCTTTTCAGGAGGCATGGGTACCACGACCCGGTGTGCATCTGATCCCGGTGACCCCACCCGTTGATTCGACGTACTGGGGCACAGCCTTGCTGTTTGCCTGCCCACCACTGGCTGCCCCCATGCTGGTGTTCGGTGCTCGGCAGTGTGAATTTCCAGAAGAACCGCCAACCGGCGTTGTGACCGTAGCGGTCAGAAAGGTGTACTTTGTGATCAATGATGTCAGTCTGCGCCGGGCATCCAACGGGGTGGAGGTCCCGGTCAACAGTTTGTCCCTGTCTCTTGATGCATCCTCCTGGGCTTGGGGATTTGATGCAGTGTTGCCGCACAGTGCGCAAAGTCTGATCGAGCCAAACGGCGCAGGCGTGGTGGAACTGTTGGCCACTGTGAACGGCACCACTTTTGCAGTCCTTGCTGAAAACATAAGCCGTGAGCGCAGCTTTGGGCAGACCAGTATTCGATTGACTGGACGTGGCAAGAATGCAGTGTTGACCGCACCCTATGCGCCGGTGATGACGTTCACCAACTCTCAAGCGCGAACGGCACGCCAGTTGATGGACGATGTGCTGACCATCAACGGTGTGCCTATGGGCTGGAGCGTGGACTGGGGTTTGACCGACTGGAACGTGCCAGCCGGGGTGTTTTCGCACCAAGGCACATGGATCGAGGCTTTGAGTGTCATAGCCGGGGCAGCCGGGGGCTATTTGCTGCCACACCCCAGAGACCAAACGATTCGCGTGCGCCACCGGTATCCAGTCGCACCCTGGGAGTGGGCGACAGTGACCCCAAACTTTGTTCTGCCAGTTGATGCAGTGGAAAAAGAGTCCCTACGCTGGCTGGAAAAGCCGTCCTACAACCGGGTGTTTGTCTCTGGCCAGGAGGCAGGAGTGCTGGCGCAGGTGACCCGGTCGGGCACCGCTGGCGACCTGTTGGCACCAATGGTGGTGGATGCCCTGATCACTGAGGCTGCTGTTGCCCGCCAGCGTGGACTGACAGTTTTGAGTGACACCGGTCGGCAGATTGAGGTTAGATTGAATCTGCCGGTGCTGCTTGAGACCGGAATCATTGAGCCCGGTGCCTTTGTTCAGTATCGAGATGGCGGTGTTGACCGCATCGGACTGGTGCGATCCACCCAAGTGCAGGCTGGGTTTCCAGAGGTTTGGCAAACCTTGGGAGTGCAGACATATGCATAACGTCTATGAGCAGTTCAGACAATTGCTGTCTGACCCACCGCTTCAGGTCGGCACCGTGTCAGAGATTGGCACCGGCGTTGTCACCGTCCAGTTGCCTGGAGGCGGCACGGTCAGGGCGCGAGGCAGCGCAAACATAGGTGCGCGCGTCTTTGTGCGCGATGGCGTTCTGGAAGCCGTTGCACCCAACCTGAATTTGGAAATCATAGAAATCTGACCCCGACTGAAAAGCAATTTTTAACCTTTTTTAACCCGTTACCCGCTTCGGTGTGCATCACGCACATCTGGCGGGTTTCTCATTTGTGGAGCATGAAAAATGGAAACGAATCAAACTGAACGACGCAAGATGGTGACGATGCCACACGACGACTTTGAGCAGATGCTTGAGCGTGCGGCTGAGCGTGGCGCGCGTCACGCCCTGCATGAAGTGGGACTCGATGGTGAGGACGCGGCCCACGACATCCGTGAACTTCGCAATTTACTCGATGCCTTCAATGAAGCCAAGAAAACGGCAGGACTCACCATCATCAAGATGGTGGTCACCGGGCTGGTGATGGCGATCCTTACCGGCACCCTGATCAAACTCAAACTCTTCGGAGGTGCCCAATGATCGAAACACTGCTGGGTGGACTGTTGGGCGGGGCGTTTCGGTTGGCACCAGAACTGCTGAAATGGCTGGACCGCAAGGGCGAACGTGGCCACGAGCTGGCGATGCAAGACAAGGCGCTTGAGTTTGAGAAGGTGCGCGGCGCATCGCGCATGCTTGAGATTGGCGCAAGTGCCGAAGCCGCCTGGAACACCGGCGCAATGGAAGCGTTTAAGGAAGCAGTGGCTGCCCGGCAGACAAGACCTTGTTAAGCATGTCCAAAGCCTCACGCTGCTCAAACGCCTGAATGTCTTCAAGCCGGTAGCCGACCGTGAACCCTTTCTGAAAAATCGGCAGTCCATCATCGCGGCAACGCAGTTCGTGCAGTGCGTTGGTCGTCAGGCCAAGCCGGTCAGCAGTTTGCTGGGTGGTGATAAGTTCTTGGGCTTTGGGGGCGAACGGGCGGGAACCTGGCATTCCCTCTGCAATCGTGCTGTTCGGACGACGTATCAAAGGTGGCTGGGCATCGATTGGTTTTGGACGGGAATAATGATCCGGCGTGGCTTGTGGCTGCCAGCCCGAGTCCGCAGATGGTTCTATCGGATCTGGTTTCGGCGATTCAAATACTTCCGCCGGTAGCGGTCGTGCTGATATTGCGTCACTGTCAATGTCTGGCGGAGTGGCAATGCGCTGGCGGATCTTCTGCAGTGGCAGATTGGCCGCGCGCACCAAAGCTTCCATTTCCGGTAGCGGCCGGTCACTGCCCAAAAGCCAGGCGGACAACGAATCAACGTTGCGCCGCTCGTAGTCCCGCACATCCGACAACCGGTAAAACACCCGTGTCCCTTGCTTGACAAACGGTATGCCAATCCCCTGGCTGCGCCAGATTTGCAGTGTGATCGCCGCAATGCCCAGCCGCTTGGCCAGTTGCAGTGTGGTCAGCAAGACCATCTCCATGTCAAATCTCCGTGTATGGTGGAGCTGGCATGAACGCGCTGGGGCGGGGGGAAGTCAAGTGAGCAGAAAGCTTCTGGGCTGACCACAGACATCAAGCTGATCTAGACCGAAGATCATTTGCACCTCTGTACAGCGGCTGTACATGACAGCCGCGTCAGAATTGAATTTACCCGCGTGATCCGGTCAACCGAATCGGTTGTCAGCAAGCTTTCAATTAAAAAACCCAGCGAATTCGGCTGGGTTGAACCATTGCGGGCTCCGTTCAGGGATGAGAAACGGAGGGGCTTCAAACCCTCGCGAAATGTAGCACAGTAAGCGAGTTTCCAGCCTCCAAAACAAGGTAAAATGAGCTCTATCCGACTACAAGAGTCGGAGTATTGCTGCACTACGACTCGCACGCTTCGGATTAGAAAGTCAGGTGTTCAAACTTTCGACACTTACCGTTTCAGGAGACTCCAGTCGCTACCAACACTAACCCCCTAGATAGTATTTTCGCACGGCTGAATGCTGTCGGTATCTCCACATATTTCGCACGAAAAGCATTACCAGTTTGGTGGGATAACGCGGTTGCGACAACTCCATCTGGACTGCAACAGGCGCAAATGTATTTAGCGCAAGCTTTCAATATTAATTTGGCGAGCATGACTCAGCCAATTGGCAATTTGCAATTTCTCGGCATTGAGCGTAAATTTAAACTTAGCAAAAACGTCGCTGAGCAGGATGTGTCAATCAGCGCTCACTTCGCTACCGCGATGGCTAAGCTTTCGCTGAATGCGTTTAAGTGCCAGCAGGGGATCGTCCCACAAGACCCTGCGATATTACGATCAGTCATTTTGCAAACAAGTGAATGTGTCAGCCTTCAAGCATTGCTAGACTGGTGCAGCAGATCGTGCATACCAGTTTTGCATATTGACAAACTCCCTGGTAAGAAAATGACTGGGCTTGTAGTGCGTGACGATAGCCGTTTTGCTATTGTGTTGAGTAAAAAAGTGACGCCTTCGCATTTGCTCTTCCATTTAGCTCATGAAATCGGCCATATCGGTCGTGGGCATTTAAAAAATAATGGTTTTGTTGCAGACCAAAACATCGGTGGCTCGGACAACGGTGATGCGGATGAAAAAGAGGCAGATGCATACGCCATTCGATTACTTAACGGTAAGGACGTTAAATATGGTTCAAGCGAACCTATGCGCAGTGGTGCCGCTCTCTATAGAGCAGCATTAGCTAAGTCAAAGCAAGAAAAAATTGATGTTGGACACATCATTTTGAATTACGGAAATGCGCAAAATGCTCATGCACTAGCCACTATGGCTCTCAAGAGCATTCCAGGTGAATCGGACGGTGGAAAGGTTATCAACCAAGCGTTCTTCAAGGCTATTGATACCCAAGCATTGTCAGAAGATCAACTGAATTTGCTGCAATCAGCTCTAGGAAAATCGATTGCAGTTTAACTGCTATTGACAACCTTCCATTGGTGTTTCGCAGATGATTGTTCTCGCTGATAACGATATTATTCATAAACTTGCATGTTGCGAACTGTTACCTCAACTGCTGCTTTGGCTTGAAGTACCACCAAACCAAGTTTGGGTACTGCCCTCATTGCAGTACATGTTAAGGCGAAAACTCAAATCCAATGCTGGTGCATTGTCATGCCTAAATGATTTTTTGAGTAATGTTCAACCAATCCCTGAAGCTGACATTAATTTAATGGAGCGTTACGCTAGGCTTGATGTCGGGGAGCGACAAATGCTCGCTTTATTGGTAAAAAACGAAAAAATCAACCAACTTGTAACTGGCGATAAGCGGGCTCTAATACTGATTAACGACTTGCTTCAGACGGATTTTGATTTATCTCAACGCTTGGATGAAACACAAGTTGACTGCCTTGAGTCCATCATGCTTGGTCTGATTGATAAATTTGGATTTGCAGCTATTAATGCAAAAGTAATTGGTGGGCTCGCCACAGATGGCGTGCTGCGCTTGAGTTTTGGTAAAAGTCGAACTCAGTCGCATGCTGTGGAAGCGTTGAATTCGTATTTATCGGAAGTAAAGACCTTCGCTTCGTTTGTTGCGCAAAAGTGACTTCAGATTTCTGACCTTTCCAAATATTGATGGCATTGCATCAAAGAGTTTTACTGCCGATCGCATTGCAACCTAACTGCCAGTACAAATGGACTTCGGAGTACTGCCGAAGATTGGGTGTCCTGTTTCGATCTGGCGAACCAATCAGCGACATTGGAGCCAGAAGATGCCGCTGACGGTCCCACCCAAAACCGAGTTAGTTGCGACACTGAGTTAACCTGTTTGCTGACGGATTTTCTATTTCACAATCCGAAACGGACAATCGCCAAAAGCAGGGACAAACACACTATAATCGCCCCACGATGTTGGAGAATGGATTTGAACCCAGGACCCTTTTCCACCACCAAAACATATTGAAACCCGCACGCTTTGCAGCGTTGCGGGTTTTTTGTTGTCCCAAGCCAAAACACCATTGGCCCGCAGATTGCCGCCCCGCATAATCACCGCAGCACCAAAAACAACCAGCCAGGGACGACCTCAGCACATGCTCGACGACATCAAAAAAACCCTCTGGGCCACCGCCGACAAGCTGCGCGCCAACATGGACGCCGCCGAATACAAGCACCTGGTGCTCGGCCTCATCTTCGTCAAGTACATCTCCGACACCTTCGCCGCCCGCCGGGCCGACCTCACCGGCCGCCTGACCAACCCGGCAGACGAGTATTTTTATCACGATGCCCAGCTCGGCGACATCGAGGCCGAGCTGGAAGACCGCGACTACTACACCGAAGTCAACGCCTTCTGGGTGCCCGAGAGTGCCCGCTGGGAGGCGCTGCGCGCAGCGGCCAAACAGGTGGATATCGGCAAGCACATTGACGATGCCCTGACCGTCATTGAGGCTGAGAACCCCAAACTCAAAGGCATTCTGGACAAACGCTACGCCCGCGCCCAGTTGCCTGACGGCAAACTCGGTGAGCTGGTGGACCTGGTATCCACCATTGGCTTTGGCGACAACCCCTCTACCGCCCGAGACATCCTGGGTCAGGTCTATGAATACTTCTTGGGCATGTTCGCCAGTGCCGAAGGCAAGCGCGGCGGGCAGTTTTACACCCCGGCCAGCATCGTCAAGACCTTGGTGGCCATCCTCAGCCCACACAGTGGCAAGGTGTATGACCCCTGCTGCGGCTCGGGTGGCATGTTTGTGCAGTCTGAGAAGTTCATCGAAGCCCATGGCGGCAAGATTGGCGATGTGTCCATCTACGGCCAAGAGG
>CAZBKX010000493.1:0-3182 GCA_964492535.1 uncultured Rhodoferax sp.
GTAGAGGATCGTGGCAGCTTTGCTGGCCGTCCCGCACCGTTGGCCAGTGATCCCTCAGCGCCAGTTGTCAAGCAGCTACCCGGGTACGAGTTTGCCGGCAAACCAGGCTATTACACCGTCAAGCCGGGTGACATGTTGATCCGCATTGCCGTGGACCACGGGCAAAGCCCCAAGGACATTGCGCGCTGGAGCAATATTGATAACCCTAACCGGATTGAAGTCGGACAGGTCTTGCGCGTTGCACCCCCCGTGCCTGCCAGTTCCAGCACCGGTGTTGTCACTCGCCCCGTTACAGCGAGTACAGTGACTCCCGTGACCGCAACACCTCTTGCCGCAGGTGGCACGGACAAACCAGCTGCCGCAGTTGGTGCAGCTGCCAGCGCGCCTGTGGCGGCTGCATCCTCGGCAGCAACCGATGATGAAATCAAATGGATTTGGCCGACCCAAGGTGTGGTGCTGGCCGGTTTTGATGAGGTCAAAAACAAGGGTCTCGACATTGGAGGTTCAGCCGGTGACCCCGTGCTGGCGGCCGCTGACGGCCGCGTGGTCTACGTCGGTGCGGGTCTGCGGGGTTATGGCAATTTGATCATCTTGAAGCACAACAACATGTATCTGACAGCCTACGCTCACAACCAGACGCTGCTCACCAAGGAAGACCAGTCTGTTCGTCAGGGGCAAAAAATTGCTGAAATGGGCAGCAGTGATGCAGACCGCGTGAAGCTGCATTTTGAGGTGCGTCGCCAAGGCAAGCCTGTCGATCCGGCCAAATATTTGCCTGCTCGCTGATGCCTTGAACGCGTGAGGGGCGATTCCAGTTCCGGGCCTGAGACAATAGGCCCATGACTGACGAAATCAACAAAACCGACATGTATCCACCCGACTGGCTTGTGGTGGAATCGCTGGATCTGGAGGCCCAAGGCGTTGCCCACCGGGCTGACGGCAAGGTGGTGTTCATCAAAGGCGCGCTTCCGTTCGAAGTGGTCAGCGCCAATATCCACCGCAAGAAGAACAACTGGGAGCAGGGCATGCTGACGGCGATTCATCGCGAGTCTTCCCAGCGCGTAGAGCCGGGTTGCCCCCATTTTGGGTTGCACGAAGGCGCGTGTGGGGGGTGCAAGATGCAGCATCTGCACGTGGGCGCCCAAGTGGCGGTCAAGCAGCGGGTGCTGGAGGACAACCTGTGGCACCTGGGCAAGGTCAAGCCCGACAACATTTTGCGACCCATTGAAGGCCCCTCATGGGGTTACCGTTATCGCGCACGGATTTCGGTTCGCCATGTGCGCAAAAAGGGCACCGTGCTGGTCGGCTTTCATGAGCGCAAGAGCGGTTATGTGGCCGATATGAAGGAGTGCCATGTTCTGCCTCCCCATGTCAGTGACTTGCTCGTACCCTTGCGCGCACTCATCACCTCCATGGATGCCATGGAGACCTGTCCGCAGATCGAGCTGGCCTGCGGAGATACCGTGACGGCGCTGGTCTTGCGCCATATGGAACCCCTTAGCGACGGTGATTTGGCCCTGTTACGCGCCTTTGCCGTGCGGCATGTTGGAGTGCAATGGTGGTTGCAGCCAAAGGGTCTGGAGTCGGTTCATTTGCTGGATGCGGGCGGTGAGGAGTTGAGCTACGACTTGCCGGAGTTCGGCATCCACATGCCGTTCAAGCCAACTGACTTCACCCAGGTCAACCCCCACATCAACCGGGTATTGGTGTCGCGATCGCTACGTTTGCTGGATGCCCGGAAAAATGAGCGCGTGATTGACTGGTTTTGTGGTTTGGGCAATTTCACATTGCCTATCGCGACCCAGGCGCGGGAGGTGCTGGGCGTGGAGGGCAGTGAGGCGCTGGTGGCTCGATCTCGCGAGAATTACAAGCTAAATAGTTCTCTCGTCGGCGTCAATCAATGGTTTGCAGCTACTAAATTCGTAGCTCGTAACTTGTTCGAGATGACGCCAGACGTGTTGATTTCCGATGGCACCGCTGACAAATGGCTCATTGATCCGCCGCGTGAAGGTGCATTTGCCCTGGTGCAGGCTCTGGCGCAATTGCACCAGCAAAAGCTGGATCCCGTGGCGAATCCACCCACGGCGGGTGCAGAAAACTGGATGCCACCCGCGCGCATTGTCTATGTCAGCTGCAACCCGGCCACTTTGGCTCGGGATGCGGATGTGCTGGTGCATCAGGCGGGCTACCGTTGTTCTTCGGCGGGTATGGTCAACATGTTCCCCCACACAGCCCACGTAGAAAGCATGGCGGTGTTTGACCTGCTTACTTAGTTCGTTTGCTGTCCGTCTTGGCCTTGGGTGGCGGTTCAATGATCTCTTCTGCGGGCGGGGCCGGTTTGACTGCCGTAGCAGCCACACCTTCAATCTTGTTCTCCCGCATGTATTCGTCCATCGTGCGCCAGCCAGTGAAGATGTCCGCCTTGGACGCGGACTCATTGAGGATGTAGCAGTCTTCAATGCTGCGCAAACCATGCCGACAGCCGCCGCCAATGGCTTTGGCGTTGGCTTCACGTTGCAGGACCTTTGGATCGGGACCCATGCCAGGAATTTCACAGCCTGCAAGGAGCAGGGCAACGGTTGTCACAAGTAGGCGTAAGTTCATGGGGCGCGGTAGTTTACGGGTGCTATTTCGAAATTGTGCGCTTTATTCAGCAGGTTTAAGAGACGATAAACGCAAAAAAGACCCCGCAGGGCCTTTTTTAATTGGTTCCGGTCTCGCCTGAATCAGTCGCGTTCGCCACCGGCAATGCCTAGCAGAGCCAGCAGGGCCTGGAACACGTTCATTGCGTCCAGATACAACGCCAGTGTGGCGCTGATGTAGTTGGTTTCGCCGCCGTCCACGATGCGTTTCAAGTCATAGAGCATGTAGGCACTAAAGATGCCGATGACTGCAACCGAAATGGCCATCATGGCCGCTGTGGAGCCCACAAATACATTGATGATGCCGCCGATCATGACTGCCATGGCGCCTACGAACAACCATTTTCCCATGCCGGACAAATCGCGCTTGATCACGCTGGACAGGGAAGCCATCACAAAGAACACCCCAGCGGTGCCGCCGAAAGCCGTCATGATCAACTCAGGTCCGTTCCTGAAGCCCAAGACCATGGCGATCATGCGCGACAGCATCAGGCCCATGAAGAAGGTGAAAGCCAGCAACACAGGGACACCGGCTGCCGA
>CAZBKX010000494.1:0-2954 GCA_964492535.1 uncultured Rhodoferax sp.
CGGATGTTGATGAACCCCGGGCCGGCGATGTCGATGGCATCCACCCAGCGCTGATAAGGCTTCGTTGCCAACAAGGCAGTGCGCAAGTTCTCGGCCAGTTGGCGCGGATTCAGCTTGAGCGGTTTGGCCAACTGCATGGCCGCGGTGGTGGCAAGGTCGCCGTGGGCGGCGACTTTGGGTGACTCAAAGGCGGCTTTGGCACCAGCGCCAGGGGACAGGGTTTCCAGCGCGTGCGCCAGAGCTTCGAGCAATTCAAGTTTTACAGACAGCATGGCTTCATTTTACGAGGGACGGCGACCCATCTGAAAAGCTGCTTGGTAAGCCTCCACACTTCCTCCACACTTCCTCCACATTTGCCAGCCACAGTCGGAGTGACCCCACTCACGAACATCAACCTGGAGACACACCATGCCCCGCACCATGATTCGTACAGCCCCTCTTGGCGCAGCGCTGCTGGCACTCATGCTCACCGCCTGCGGAGGTGGTGGCACAAGCCAGGAAGCAGACGCCACTGCGTTGGCAGCGCGCCAACCGCCTGCGCCACCGACCGCACCGGCCACCCCTCCCGTTCGCCCAGTGCCTCCGGTGGCGCCACTGCCAACGGCCGCCCAGGTGCAACTCGGCCGTCTGATCTTTACCGACAACAACTTGTCCGAGCCCCGCGGTACCGCCTGCGCGGCGTGCCACCAGCCTACCATGGGATTCGCCGGGAACCATGGCTCCACGATCGGCGTGGCTCTGGGGAGCCGGCCTGGATCCTTGGGCCTGCGCAACGCCATGACCAACAGTTATGCGGGATTTGTGCCCGCATTCAGCTTTGTCACCACCGATGGCATCACCGAAGCGGTGGGAGGCCATTTTTGGGATGGCCGGGCCGACACACTGGCCTTGCAGGCCTTGGGTCCGCTGCTCAATCCACTGGAAATGAACAACCCGAGCCGCCAGGCGGTGGTGGACAAAGTTGCCCAATCCAATTACGCCCCGCTGTTTCGCCAGACCTTTGGCGCCAACATCTTCAACGACACCGCCGCGGCGTTCACCCAGATTGGCATGGCGATTGAGGCCTTTGAGCGCAGCGCGTTACAGCCCTTCAACTCAAAATACGACGCCATGGTGCGCGGCCAAGCCACACTCAGCCCCCCCCCCGAGGCTCGAGGCATGGCCTTGTTCATGGACCCCCGCCGGGCCAACTGCGCGGGCTGCCACCTGATGAATCCGACCAGTGGCAACCCGCAGGACTCGCTCTTTTCGGAGTTCAGCTACTACGCCACCGGGATTCCCCGCAATACGGCCATTCCAAAAAATGCAGACCCCGCGTTTTATGACCTCGGCCTGTGCGGCCCAGACCGTAGCGCGCCCGACCTGCCTGCAACCGTGGCAGCTGGCGTGACTATTGAGCAATTCTGCGGCCAATTCCGGATGCCAACCTTGCGCAATGTGGCCGAACGCCCGGCATTCATGCACAACGGCTTCTTCAAGGACTTGCGTGAAGTGGTGCGCTTCTATGCCACCCGCAACAGCGACCCATAGGGCTGGTATGGACCCACCGCCCTGCCCAACGACCTGCCGACCCGCTACCAAGGCAATATCGAGAAGGTGAAAGCACCGTTTAACCGCAGTCCGACTGATGGCCCCGCGCTGACCGAGGCGGAGGTCAACGACATCGTGGCTTTTCTGCGGACCTTGAGCGACGGGTTTGTGCCTGCGCTCCCCTGATCGGCTGATTCCGGCTCTACCATTGCGACATGCGCCTGCCTCGACTACGGATTGCCCACCAACTCTCATTGCTGATTGGAGCCACCGTGTTCCTGGCAGTCTTGGCTGTAGGCGCCCTGAGTGTGTGGAACCTGCGCAATGGCTTCAGTGCCTACCTGGCGCTGCGTGACGAGGAGCAGCTCACGCGACTGGTAAAACTGGTTGAGCGATACGCGCAAGCTGACCCCACCATGGCCTGGCTGCGTCGTGACCGCGAAGCAATGCGGGAACTGATGGATGAATTCACCGGTCGCGAGGGTCCTCGGCCGCCCCCCAGACCGCCGGGCAGCAATCCACCACCCCGGCGGGACCGACCGCCACCTGCGCGGGCGCCCTCCGCCGGCAACCTGCCGGACAGGGTATTGATTCTTGATGCGCAGGGCGAGCGACTCGCCGGTCACTCGGCCCCGCCAGGCCTGCCTCGCACAACCCGGGCCGTGAAGGTGGATGGCGTCGTGGTGGCCACGATTGAGTTGGCTGCCGAGCCCCGGCCCGAAGGCATGGATGCCCATTTTTTGCAGCGCCAGTATGTCGGTTTAGGTTGGGCTGCACTGGCCACCGTCCTGACATCGGTGCTGGCCGCCTGGTGGGTGGCAGGCCGGTGGAGCCGGCCCTTGCGCGAATTGCAGCAAGTCAGCCACGAGATTGCCAATGGCCGCCGGACCCGGCGCATGCAGCCCAAGGGCGCGCTGGAAATTGCTCAATTGATGCAGGACGTCAACACCATGACCACCGCGCTGACGCGCCTGGAAGAAGCCAGACGCCTCTGGATTGCCCAGATTTCACATGAGTTGCGCACGCCATTGGCGGTGCTGCGCGGGGAACTGGAGTCGATTGAAGACGGCGCACGCCAACCCACCCCGTCAGTGATCGCCAGCCTGAACGGTGAGGTGATGCAACTCAGCCGCCTGGTCACAGACCTTCACACCTTGTCGGTTGCCGATGTGGACGGACTGCGCTGCGAATTCACGGACGGTGACGCCAACGCACTGCTGCTGCGCGTGGTCCAACGCTTTGAGTCGCAAGCCCGTCAGCAGGGCTTGAGACTGGATATCGTCGACCAAGCTACCGGGGCCCTGCCTGCCCGATGGGACTTTGGCCGCATGGCGCAAATGATTTCCAATCTGATTGCCAACAGCCTGCGTTACACCGACGCGCCTGGGGTCATTCAAATGCGCTGGCACGCGCGGGGCGGGCAG
>CAZBKX010000495.1:0-2465 GCA_964492535.1 uncultured Rhodoferax sp.
TCAACAAACCATCGAGACCAGCGAGGGCAAAACGTTGACCGGATTGACGGAGATCTCGCCCGCTCAAAAGTCCTTGTTTGCAGCCCTGGAGTTGACGCCGCCAACATCATCAGACCTCGCCAAGCCTGTTTTGTAGTCTGCGGTTTGACTTCCGTTTCTAATGGAATCAATCACTTACGTGCAGGAAGTGTCGAACTTGGGCAGCCCAGGCAAATGCCAAAGGCGGCCTCAAAAAACATGAGCATCAGGCACAGGCCGCACACCAGCAGGTTGATCGGCCCGACCACGTTGTTGAGCACCATGAGGTAGAGCATGGCCAGCGCCAGCACAAAACCAATGCCCCAGGCAAAGCGTTTTTGCGGCGCACCCACCCACTCGGGCTCTTGGTGCGCAACAGCCCATTGACCCAAAATCATGCTGGGCGCCCACAGGGGGTTGATGAACAAACGAATGGCAAAGTCAGTCAAAAACACCACCACAAACACCCGTGTAGGCTGAAAGTTGCCCAACAGCCAGGCGTTCATGAACGCGATCATGGCGAAGAAAAACAGGATGCCGGCACTGGCCCGCACGGCCCGCTCGTTGAGCACGGGGTAATCGGGGTGGCTTTGGCCGAATTGAAACAGGGGCGCGGTCATGAGGGTCTCTTCTATAAGCGAAGGGTGAATTATTGAGGCAACGGTCGACTTTGCATCGGGGCCGGGTCAAATTTGCTCAACTTTACGCAAGCCCTCAGGCTTTGCGGTGCAGCTGCCGACGCGGATGGCGGCAGCTGCATGATCCCCACGCCGTCATTGCGAGCGGCGTGGGGACACCGACCAGACCTTAAACCAGGTCGAACCGGTCAGCGCTCATAACCTTGGTCCAGGCGGCCACGAAGTCACGCGCGAACTTCTCCTGGTTGTCATCCTGTGCATAGACCTCGGCATAGGCGCGCAGAATCGAATTCGACCCAAACACCAAGTCCACCCGGGTGGCGGTCCACTTGACGGCACCGCTCTTGCGGTCGCAAATGTCATACGAGTTGCGGCCGGTGGGCTTCCAGGTGTTGGCCATGTCGGTGAGGTTGACGAAGAAGTCGTTGGTCAGGGCGCCCACCCGGTCTGTGAACACACCGTGGCGGGTTCCGCCATGGTTGGTGCCCAACACGCGCAGGCCACCCACCAACACGGTCATCTCATGGGCAGTCAAACCCAGCAGTTGCGCGCGGTCCAACATCAACTCTTCCACACTGACCGTGTAGTTCTTCTTGACCCAGTTGCGAAAACCGTCAGAAAGTGGCTCCAGCGGCTCAAACGACTCGACATCGGTCGCTGCCTGGGTAGCGTCGCCCCGGCCCGCCGCAAAAGGCACGGCAATGTCCAAGCCAGCGGCCTGGATGGCCTGCTCCACACCCACATTGCCAGCCAGCACAATCACATCGGCCAGGCTGGCACCGCTTGCGCTGGCAATGCCTTCCAGCACGCCCAGCACCCGGGTCAGGCGGGCGGGCTCGTTGCCTTCCCAGTCCTTTTGCGGCGCCAGGCGAATGCGGGCGCCATTGGCGCCGCCGCGCATGTCGGAGCCGCGGTAGGTGCGGGCACTGTCCCAGGCGGTGGTGACCATGTCGCTGATGCTCAGGCCGCTGGCAGCAATTTTTGCTTTTACGGCAGCCACGTCATAGTCGGCGCGCCCTGCGGGCACGGGGTCTTGCCAAATCAGGTCTTCCTGGGGTACGTCTGGGCCGATGTAGCGCGTCTTGGGGCCCAGGTCGCGGTGGGTCAACTTGAACCAGGCGCGGGCAAAGACATCTGAAAAATAAGCTGGATCCTTGTGGAATCGCTCGGAAATGACCCGGTACGCAGGATCCATTTTCATGGCCATGTCGGCGTCGGTCATGATGGGGTTGTGGCGGATGGACGGGTCTTCCACATCCACCGGCTTGTCTTCTTCCTTGATGTTGATGGGCTCCCACTGCCAGGCGCCGGCCGGGCTTTTCTTCAACTCCCATTCGTAGCCGAGCAGCAGCTTGAAATAGCCGTTGTCCCACTGGGTGGGGTGGGTCGTCCAGGCGCCTTCAATGCCGCTGGAGACGGTGTCGCGGCCGATGCTGCGGGTGGTCTTGTTCATCCAGCCCAAGCCTTGTTCGTTCACGTCAGCCGCTTCTGGCACAGGACCCAGCAACTTGGCGTCGCCATTGCCGTGGGCTTTGCCCACCGTGTGCCCGCCCGCAGTCAGGGCCACGGTTTCCTCGTCGTTCATGGCCATGCGCAGAAAGGTCACCCGCACGTCTTTCGCCGTCTTGAGCGGATCAGGCTGGCCATCCACGCCCTCGGGGTTGACGTAGATCAGGCCCATCATCGCGGCAGCCAGCGGGTTCTCCAGGTCGCGCTCGCCAGAGTAGCGGCTGCCTTCGCTGCCGGTAGGGGCCAGCCACTCTTTCTCTGAACCCCAGTAAATGTCTTCTTCAGGGTGCCAGATGTCAG
>CAZBKX010000496.1:0-2442 GCA_964492535.1 uncultured Rhodoferax sp.
TTTGCATACCCATGTCGTCATGGCGGGCGAAACGCGGCAATCCACCCCCGTTTTAGTGCCAAATCAGCCGCTAGCCTGCGTATCAAGCCGGAGTACACCTGCTAATTCAATAGCACGCCCCGCCCTGATGTTGTCCCGCCCCAAGGTGGCCGTGCTGCGCGAGCAGGGCGTCAATTCGCATGTGGAGATGGCCTACGCCTTCACCGAGGCCGGGTTTGAGGCCTTTGACGTCCACATGACCGACCTGCAAACGGGCCGCGCCAATCTGGCCGAATTTGCGGGCGTGGTGGCCTGCGGTGGCTTCTCGTATGGCGACACGTTGGGCGCGGGCATTGGCTGGGCGCGCTCGATCACCTTCAACCCCGTGCTGGCAGACCAGTTCAAGGCCTTCTTTGGCCGGGGCGACACCTTTGGTCTGGGCGTGTGCAACGGTTGCCAGATGTTTGCCGAGTTGGCCGACATCATTCCCGGTGCGCAAGATTGGCCGCGCTTCACCACCAACCAGAGCGAGCGCTTTGAGGCGCGCCTGAGCATGGTGGAGGTGCTGGAATCCCCCTCGATGTTCTTCGCGGGCATGGCCGGCACCCGTTTGCCGATCGCCGTGGCACACGGCGAGGGTTATGCCAACTTCAAACACCGGGGCAATGCCGCCCAGGCCATTGCGGCGATGCGATTCACCGACAACTTTGGCGCCGCCACAGAGGCTTATCCCTTCAACCCCAACGGCAGCCCGGGCGGCCTGACAGCGGTGACTACTTTGGATGGCCGCTTTACCGCCATGATGCCGCACCCGGAGCGCGTGTTTCGCAACATCCAGATGAGCTGGACGCAGGGTGACCCGCAATCGTTCAGTGCCTGGATGCAACTCTGGGTGAACGCGCGCCGCTGGGTGGGTTGAGTTTGTTTGAGCCAGCGCAAGCCCGCTGACAAATCTCGGCGGGTTTCTTTGCGCTTTGTCAGGGGGGCACTAAAGCGCGCGTGGGTCGGGCGTGTGGCGTGTTACTGTTCAAAACTCAGATCAACCCGACTGTCGTCGCACCCCGCAGGGTCGGGCGTGCCGGCGTGCCCATGGCATCCCAAGAAACACCTGGCTTCAACGCCCGCTTGTGGCGGCGCTTCCAAACCATCGCCCGGCCTTATTGGCGCTCGGACGAGCGATGGCGCGCGCGGGGCCTGCTGGCCCTGTTGATCTTGCTGCTTCTGGGGCAGACGGCCTTCAGCGTGCTGTTCAACCATGAGACAGGGGAATTCACCTCCGCCCTGGCGGCTCGCGATGCTGGGCGCTTCTGGACTTCCATTTGGCGCTACACGGTGATCCTGGTGGCCGCGGTGCCGATTTATGCCCTGTATTACTACGTGCGCGACACCTTGGGGCTGCGCTGGCGCCGCTGGCTGACCGATCATTTTTTGAGCCACTATTTTCACCAACGGGCCTACTACCGCCTGAACGGCGCCTGGGGCATCGACAACCCCGACCAGCGCATCGCCGAGGACATCAACAGCTTCACCCAGCAGTCGCTCTATTTCTCGATGATCCTTCTGGGGGCTGTGCTGGAGTTGGTGGCTTTTGCCGGTGTGTTGTGGACGATTTCTCGTGGTTTGGTGTATTTTTTGGTGATTTATGCCGTGCTCAGCACTCTGTTCACAGGCTCGGTGTTTGGTCGACGACTCATTGGCCTGAACTTTCTCCAGTTGCAACGTGAGGCCGACTTTCGCTTCAGTTTGGTACGGGTACGCGAGCACGCGGAGCCGATTGCCTTTCACGATGGCGAGGCGCGCGAGATGGCCCTGTTGCAGCGCCTTTTTGCAGCCTTGTATGCCAACTACCAGCAGGTGCTTCGCTGGCAGTTTCGGCTTAATCTGTTCCAGTATGCGCACAGCTTTTTGATGATTTTGTTGCCCACCGTGATCATTGCCAACGACGTGTTGTCAGGCCGGCTGGAGGTGGGGCGAGCCATTCAGGCTGGCGGCGCCTTTGCGGCGATCTTGAGCGCGCTGACCGTGATCGTGGAGCATTTTGAAGGCTTGAGCCGCTTCTCGGCGGGGGTAGACCGGCTGCACGCCTTCTCGCAAGCGCTACAGACTCCCACCGGGCTCACTGCGGGGGGTACAGACGAGGTCCCGCATCGTCAGATTCAGACCGTGCACGGGTTGGGTCTGGGCCTGTCCCAGCTCACGCTGCTGACCCCTAACCGGGAGCACCTGCTGATTGAAAACGTCAGCCTGACGGTGAGGGCGGGTGAAGGCTTGCTCATTGTCGGGCCCAGCGGCACGGGCAAGAGCTCCCTGCTGCGGGCAATGGCCGGCCTGTGGACCACCGGCTCGGGCCAAGTGATTCGCCCCAGCAGCCCGGATATGTTGTTCCTGCCCCAGCAACCCTACCTGCCGTTGGGCAATCTGCGATCCCAGTTGACCTACCCGCAAACCGGGCGTGCCATGGCG
>CAZBKX010000497.1:0-6629 GCA_964492535.1 uncultured Rhodoferax sp.
CGATCACGTCCGGCACTTCGGCCGCCGAAAACGAGGGGCCGACCACCTTGCCCGCCACCGGTGCGCCCGACAGCGTCGAGCCGTCCGAGCCGCCGAGCGTGACCTGGTACCACTCGCGCCCGTCCTTGTCCACGCCCAGGATGCCGATGTGGCCGCTGTGGTGGTGGCCGCAGGAGTTGATGCAGCCGCTGATGTGCAGGTCAATCTCGCCGAGATCAAACAACTCGTCCAGATCCTGGTAACGCTCGGTGATGGCCTCGGCAATCGGGATGGAGCGGGCATTGGCCAACGCACAAAAGTCGCCACCGGGGCAGGCAATCATGTCGGTCAGCAGGCGAATGTTGGCCTTGGCGAAACCGGCGGCGCGGGCGGCGTGCCACACGGCGGGTAGTTGGCTCGCCCGGACCCAGGGCAACAGCAAATTCTGGTCGTGCGTGACGCGCACTTCACCGCTTGAGAACTGGTCGGCCAGATCGGCGGCGATGTCCAGCTGATTGGCGGTGGCGTCTCCTGGCGCCTGGCCCAGGCGCTTGAAGGACAGCGTTACAGCGCGCAAGGCGGGGTTTTTGTGCGCCGCCACGTTTTGCTTGAGCCAGCGGCTGTACTCTGTCTGCTCGGCCTCAGATACTTCATTATGAATAGCACTTGAGGCAATGGATGTGCCGGCTGGCGGCATAAATGAGGCCGTAACCCGCTCCAGCTCGGCCTGGGTGACCGTGTGCGGGCCGCCATCAAGATCCATGATTTGCTGGTACTCGGTTTCCACCTCGTCGATGTAGCGCTGGCCCTCGGCCTTGACCAAAATCTTGATTCGGGCCTTGTACTTGTTGTCCCGGCGACCCCAGCGGTTGTAGACGCGCACGATGGCTTCGATGTAGTTCAGGATCTGATGCCACGGCAGGAACTCGCGGATGGTGCTGGCGATCACTGGCGTGCGGCCCATGCCGCCACCGACCATCACCTTGAAACCGACCTCGCCCGCATCATTGCGCAGCAATTTCAGGCCCACGTCATGCCAGCGGGTGGCCGCACGGTCTTCTTCGGCGCCCGAGACCGCCAGCTTGAACTTGCGCGGCAAAAACGCAAACTCGGGGTGCAGCGTGCTCCACTGCCGCAAGATTTCGCAATACGGGCGGGGGTCCACCGCTTCGTCGGTGGCAATGCCGGCCCGCTCGTCGCTGGTGATGTTGCGAATGCAGTTGCCGCTGGTCTGGATGCCGTGCATGTTGACCGTGGCCAGCAGGTCCATCACGTCCGCGCTCTTGTCCAGCGGAATCCAGTTGAACTGCACATTTTGACGGGTGGTGAAGTGACCGTAACCCACCGGCATGTCCGTGGTACCAAAGCCGGCCTGAGTGGTGAGGGCGTTCTGATAGACCTGGGCGCTGGGCTGGTCATAGTCCCGCGCAATGGTGGCCAGCACGCGTAATTGCGCGCTGGACAGTTCGCCGTAAGGCACCGCTACGCGCAGCATGGGCGCGTAGCGCTGCACATACCAGCCGTTTTGCAGGCGCAACGGCAAAAATTCTTCGTTGCTGAGCTGGCCATTCAGGTGGCGCCCTAATTGGTCGCGGTATTGCGCGGCGCGTTGGCGGACAAACTGGCGGTCAAAGTCGGTGTATTGGTACATGGTTTGCGTGGGTTGGGGACAAGGCGAGGCGGTGCTGCGCGCTGTCCGTCAAGGTTTTACAAGGCAATTAATTTCAGGCCGGCATAGGCCAGCAAGACAGACAAGAAAGACCGGATCACCCGCTCCGGGATGCGCGTCATCAGGTGTGAGCCGACCCAGATGCCGGGCAGCGAGCCAGCCAGCAACTTGGCCAGCAACGGCCAGTCCACCGAGCCCATCGAGGCATGGCCAAAACCGGCCACCAGCGTGAGTGGCACGGCGTAGGCAATGTCAGCCGCCACGATCCGGGGCAGGGGCAGGAGCGGGTACAAAATCATCAACACAGTGACGCCAATCGCTCCCGCACCCACCGATGTTAACGTGACCATGGTGCCAATCACGGCGCCAAACAGCAGCGGCAAGCTCCAGTGGCGTGGGGTGGCGGCGCGCAGTTCCTGGCCGCTTGCCACCGTGGTGGGGGACACTTTGCCGCGCAGGGCCTTAAAGAGGGTGGCTGCGGCTGTCAGCAGCAGGGCAAACCCCAGCGTGGTGGTCATCAGGCTTTGGGCCTGGGCGCTGGCGGCGCCGACCCGGTTGAGGACCCACAGGGTGATGAGGGCGGCCGGAATGCTGCCTGCCGACAAATGCAGCACCACGCGCCAGTCAATGATGCGGGCGCGGGCCAGCTTGATGGTGCCGCCCATTTTGGTGAAGGCCGCGAACAGTAAATCGGTGCCCACCGCAAGGTAGGGTTTGACGTCAAAAAAGAAAATCAGGATCGGCGTCATCAGCGAGCCGCCGCCCACGCCGGTCAGTCCGACGATGAGACCAACGAAAAAGCCCGCAAAAATAAACATCAAGTCATGCATGGGGCTGGACTTTAACGGCCCGTTGTTATGATTCAAACTACATTTTGGCGATTTGCTTATGCAGTAATGGGTATATAAAAGCCGGCCTCTCGGTCAAGGCGCCAACCAGGGGCCCATCAGGATGCGCTCACAGAGCGCCACGCAGGCTTCGGCATCGACCTGCAGGCACACCTGGGTGTCCGGGATGTCGGGGCCCCAACCCGGATGCGGGTAGGGCGCCTCGCCATTGCGCTTCATGGCGGTTTGCCCTTGCGTGAGGCCGTAGGTGGCGACCCGCACGCGACCGCTTTGCAGGGTGAACAGTTCCGGGTTGACCAGCACCATGAAGGCCAGCAGGTCGTGTGCAAAACAGCCCTGAATCTCTGCCACGCGAGCGTGCAGGCCGCTGTAATGCCGCACGTAAAACCTGACTGCATGCAGCAGGGTATGGGCGGCGACGTGCTGATGCTGTGCGGCAATTTTTTCGAACAGCGTCACCGGCAGGATGACGCGGTGGGTCACATCCAGACCCACCATGGTGAGGTCGAAGCCCGCTTTGAATACCTGGTCGGCCGCATGCGGGTCGTTCCAGACATTGGCCTCGGCCACGGGCGACACATTGCCCGGCTCCAGAATTGTGCCGCCCATCACAATGACCCGGCGCAGCAGCTGCGCCAGACGCGGCTCTAGCTTGAGCGCCAGGCTCAGGTTGCCCAGCGGACCCACCGCCACCAGCGTGATGTCGCCCGGCCGAGCGCGGGCCATGTCCACGATGAACTGGGCCGATGAGCGGGGATCGGCTTGCCCCGGGAGCGTCAGGCGATCAGGCAGCTCACCCAGACCATCCGCTCCATGGATGTGGGCCGGTGGCGCTTCAAGCGGTTTGCACCAGGGCGACGCCACGCCCCGGGTCACCGGAATGGTCCGGCCTGCCAGACCGGTGAGGTACAGCGCGTTGGTCACCGCTTGGTCGACCGTCACGTTGCCAAAGGTGGTGGTGATGCCCAGCACCTCGATGGCGGGGTGGGCCAGGGCAAAGTACAAAGCCATGGCGTCGTCCACGCCGGGGTCGGTGTCATAAATGACGGGATATTGGGGAGGTGTGTTCATGACAGTGCGGTGTTGGATAAGCGTGCTGAAGTCGGGTGCTCAGGCCTTGTCAAAGCCGCAGTAGATCCGAAGGCGGGCTACGGCATCAGCAGAGGCGCTGGACTGGGTGGCCAGAAATGCGGCGACCTCGGGTTGTTCGGGAATGCTGCTCTGCGCACCGGGCCGTGTGCAGGCAAGAGCACCTGCGGCGCTGGCCAGGGACATGGCCTGTGGCAGGCCTTGACCCTGGCTGAGGGTGGCCACCAGCACGCCGCAAAACGTGTCGCCCGCGCCTGTGCTGTCCACCGGGATCACGTCAAAGGCGGGCTGAAAAGTCAAGGCGCCGTCGCTGCGGGCACACGCGCCCCGGTGGCCCAAGGTCACCACCACGCAGGGCACCGTCAGGCGCGCCAAGTCATTGGCCACGCTGCCGTGCTGCCCGGCCAACACAGCCAATTCACCTTCATTGACGATCAAACCATCCAGCAGGGCCATCAGCTCATAGGGCAGAGGCTGGGCTGGTGCGGCATTCAGCACCACCTGCACGCCTTGGGCCTTGGCCGCATGGGCATAGGCCATGACGGTCTCCAGGGGCGACTCCAGTTGCATCAACAGGTGGGTGAAGCCACCCAGCGCAGGCAGGTGGTCGGCCCGCAAAGCAAGATTGGCCCCGGGAGCGACGGTGATGGCGTTTTCGGCATCGTCTGAGACACAAATGAAGGCCGTGCCAGTAGGCAGGTCGGACACCCGCACCACATGGGTTTCAACGGCGGCTGCTTTGAGTGAGGCCTCCAGCGGCTCGGCAAAGGCATCCAACCCCAGCGCCAGCAGCATGTGGGTGGGTGCGCCGCCTGCCCGTGCACAAGCCACCGCCTGGTTGGCGCCCTTGCCGCCAGGGTAGGTCTTGAAATCATGGCCCAGCACGGTTTCCCCTGGCGCAGGAATGTGGGGGGCGCGAACCACAAAGTCGAGATTGGCGGAGCCAGCGACAAGAATCATGGGTACCTTGAATAAATGCTATCTAATGAATAGCTGTATGATTTTTAAATACGCCGGCTGGAGGGTGATTTAGTCATAAATCAGGGTCAGGGCCGCTTATTTGGTACCCGCCACCCCGCAGCTGAGCTTTTGAAAATCATAGCAGCGGTGTGTCGCGCCGGGATGCCCCTTACATTAATCTCGGGGTGGCGCCTGCACCATAAGCGTGCGCTGGGTCAGATCGGCGTTGATTCAGTTGGCATACATCGTGCGTTGAAATTTTGACTAGGAGATTTTCATGATTCACACACTCAAGGCGCTGGGCGGCATGCAGGTCGCCCCACACCATCTGGCGGCGCAAGCGGGCCGCGATGTCCTGCGTGACGGCGGCAATGCGGTGGAGGCCATGGTGGCGGCAGCGGCGGCTATCGCCGTGGTTTATCCGCACATGAACGCCCTGGGTGGCGATGGCTTCTGGCTGATCCATGAGCCGGGCAAAGCCCCGGTGGCCATTGACGCCTGCGGCGCAGCGGCCAGCCTGGCTGACCCCGCGTTTTATCAGGGGTTCGACGCGATTCCTTTGCGCGGCCCAAAGGCAGCACTCACCGTTGCCGGCACCGTGGGTGGCTGGGCCAAAGCGCTGGAGGTGGCGGCTCCATGGGGCAAGGCCTTGCCGCTGTCGCGTCTGCTGGCTGATGCGATTCGCCACGCGCAGGATGGCGTTGCCGTGTCGGCCAGCCAGGCCCATCTCACGCGGCAAAAGTTGGATGGCCTCAAAGCCGCGCCAGGCTTTGCTGACACTTTTCTCGTGGATGGCCTGCCGCCGGTAGTGGGCCATGTACTCAAGCAGCCCGCGCTGGGTCGCACCCTGGCGACCCTGGCCGGGCGCGGCCTGGATGACTTTTACCGGGGCGCGCTGGCGCAGCGCATGGGCGCCGAACTGGAGCGCGTGGGCAGCCCGCTGCGCACGGCGGATTTGGCGGCCTACCGTGCCCAGGTGGTTGAGCCGCTGGCCGTGCGCCTGAATGACTGCACGGTCTATAACTTGCCGCCACCCACCCAGGGCCTGTCGGCCCTGATGATTCTGGGGCTGTTTGAACGTCTGGGTGTGACCGAGGGCGAGGGCTTTGCGCACCTGCACGGCCTGGTGGAGTCGACCAAACGGGCCTTCAGGGGGCGGGACCGCGTCGTCACCGACCCCAGGCGCCTGCCGGCTGACCCGCGCAGTTTCCTCACGCCTGAGGCGCTGGACGTGCTGGCCAGTCAGATTGACCCACACAAGGCACTGCCGTGGCCCGACACGGCGGCCCCCGGCGACACCATCTGGATGGGCGCCATTGACCGGGAAGGCCGCTCGGTCAGTTTCATTCAAAGCGTGTATTGGGAGTTTGGCTCTGGCGTAGTGCTGCAGGACACGGGGGTGACCTGGCAAAACCGGGGGACGAGTTTCTCGCTGGACCCGGCTGCCCTGAACACGCTGGAGCCCGGCCGCAAGCCTTTTCACACCCTGAACCCATCGCTGGCCTTGTTTGACGATGGCCGCGTCATGCCCTACGGCACCATGGGCGGTGAGGGCCAGCCACAAACCCAGGCCGCGGTGTTCACCCGCTACGCCCGCTTTGGGCAGACGCTGCAACAGGCGGTCACGGCACCCCGCTGGTTGTTGGGCCGCACCTGGGGTGATGTGAGTACCTCGCTCAAACTGGAGAACCGATTTTCGCCTGCGCTGGTGGCGTCCCTGACGGCTGCCGGGCACGAGGTCGAGGTCCTGGCTGACGCCTTCAGCGACACCATGGGTCACGCCGGTGCCCTGGTGCGCCACCCGAATGGCGTGATCGAGGGCGCAGCCGATCCCCGAAGCGACGGTGCCGTGGCGGGCGTCTAGGCAGGGCCCATTGGCCCTGAGGCCGGGTGTGTGCTGCGCAGCGCGGTGAGCAATCGGGCCAGGCGCGCCTCAATCACCCAGGGCTCGCCGCCCCACTGGGCTGCCAGTAATTCGGCGCACAGCACCGAAAAACTCAAGCCGCGCGATCCCATGCCGGCACAAATCCACAGCCCGGGGTGCCCGGTCTCGTTCACCGGCCCCACCACCGGCAGGCGGTCAG
>CAZBKX010000498.1:0-8614 GCA_964492535.1 uncultured Rhodoferax sp.
TCATGAAACTGTATTACTCAGCCGGTGCCTGCTCGCTCGCCCCCCATATTGCCCTGCAAGAAGCCGGCCTGGCGTTTGAGGCGATTGCCGCGCCCACCAAAACCCACAAGCTCACCGACGGCACCGATTACTACACCATCAACCCGCTGGGCTATGTGCCCCTGTTGGTGCTGGACGACGGCCGCCAGCTGCGCGAAAGCCCGGCCATCCTGCAATACATTGCCGACCAGGTGCCTGCCAAGCAGCTTGCTCCAGCCAATGGCACCTTTGAGCGCTACAAGCTGCAAGAGTGGCTCAACTTCATTGGCACTGAACTGCACAAAGGCTTCGCGCCCCTGTTCACGCCCGGCATGCCCGACGAAGCCAAAACGATCGCCAAAACTCGCCTGTCCTCCCGCCTGCAATGGGTTGACGGTGAACTGGCCAAATCCCCGTACCTGATGGGCGACACGTTCACTGTGGCCGACGGCTACCTGTTCACCGTGGCCGGCTGGAGCAAATACGTGGGCGTCGACATCTCCGGCCTGGCCAACCTGGGCGCCTACATGGCCCGGGTCGGTGCGCGCCCCGCCGTGCAAAGCGCCCTGGGCGCTGAAGGCTTGATCAAATAAGGCCTCCGTCTGGCCGATCAACAGCCGCTGAGATCCAGCGGCTTTTTTTATAGCCCCAACACAGCGGCAACGCGATAAATAAGCAAGGTTTAATATTTGTTGAATAGACTCGACAATCACCCTGTTGCAGGTCAATGGGTCTGAAATTCACGCCACTCAATGCACACACCTTGCTGCAGCACCCATGGGCTCAACGTTCTCTTGACCTAAGATGCCCGATCATCTTCACTTGCCGACCCCGCCTTGAACCCCTCTCCCACCCTTTCATTCCACCAGCTCGGCTGCACCCGGGGTGGACGGCCTCTTTTTCAGGGGATCAACCGCCAGCTTGAGGCTGGCCAGTGGCTGTATGTGGTCGGAGCCAATGGCGCGGGCAAAACCAGCCTGCTGCGCATGGTGTGCGGCCTGTCCCCCACGGATGCCGGCGACATTCTGTGGAACGGCATCCCCATTCACGACCAGCGGGACGCTTACCACCAGGACCTGTGTTACCTGGGTCACCTCAACGCGCTCCAGGAATCCATGACCGTGCATGAAAACCTGAGCTTTACGGCAGCCCTGGGGGGGCATACCCTGCCAAATCAGGCCGCCAATGAGGTGCTGGCGCGCTTTGGCATGCCTGGGCGCGGCCACCAATTGGTGCGGCACCTCTCGCAAGGTCAAAAGCGGCGTGTGGCGTTGTCCCGGCTGGCCCTGAGTCCGGCCCGGCTGTGGGTACTGGACGAACCTTTTGTCGCCATGGACGACACCGGCGTGCGGATGCTGGCCGATCTGATTGACACGCACCTGGCCCACGGCGGGCTGGCCGTGCTGACCAGCCACCAGCTGGTGGATATCGGACAGCGACCGCCCCAGCTGTTGGAGTTACGCGCATGAACCTGCCTGTGCTCCAAAAGCTCTCAGTGGGTGGCGTGATGCGGGCGGCACTCAAGCGCGAAATCGCCCTGGCCCTGCGCCAAAAGGGCGAGGTGCTCACGCCGCTGGTCTTCTTTGTCGTGATTGCCAGCCTGTTCCCCCTGGGCGTGGGGCCGGAGTCGGCGCTCTTGCTGCGCATGGCGCCAGGCGTGCTGTGGGTCAGTGCCCTGCTGGCGGCCATGCTGTCGCTGCAACGCCTCTTTGCCATGGACTACGCTGACGGCTCGCTGGAGCAAATGGCGTTGTCTGGGACGCCGCTGGGCTTGCTGGTGGTGGCCAAGGCCCTGTCGCACTTTTTACTCTCAGGTTTGCCGCTGGTGCTGATGGCACCCGTGCTGGGCTTGCAGTTCGGCATGGAGGGTCGCAGTCTGGGCATCTTGATGTTGACCCTGCTGCTGGGCACCCCCACCCTCAGCCTGATCGGCAGCATTGGCGCCGCCTTGACCTTGGGCGTACGAGGGGCAGGGGTATTGCTCTCGCTATTAATCTTGCCGCTGTATATTCCCGTGCTCATATTTGGTGCCGGGGCGGTAGAAGCCGATGTAGCCGGTCTGGGCATTGGCGGACACCTCTCGTTGCTGTCCGCCTTGCTGGTTTTGTCGGTATTTTTTGCGCCCCTGGCCACCACGGCCGCCTTGAAGATTTCCCTGGAATGAAAACACGCGTAATTCACTGGTTCAAGTTTGCGTCGCCTCAGGGCTTCTACTTTTTGGCCGGCCGAATGTGGCCCTGGTTCGCCGTGCTGTCGGCCATCCTCATGGTCGTGGGGCTGTGGATCTCCTTCTTTGTGGCGCCCACTGACGCCCAGCAGGGGCAAGGCTACCGCATCATCTTTGTGCATGTGCCGGTATCGCAAATGTCGATGCTGATCTATCTGGTGATGGCGGCCTGGGCCGGGCTCGGTCTGGCTTTCAATACCCGTTTGTCGGCCATGATGGCCTCGGCCCTGGCGCCCACGGGGGCCTTGTTCACTTTCTTGTCGCTGGTCACGGGCTCTTTATGGGGCAAGCCCATGTGGGGCACCTGGTGGGTGTGGGATGCGCGCCTGACCTCCGAGCTGATCCTGCTGTTTTTGTACCTGGGGTTTTTGGCCCTGCAATCCAGCATTGACGACCCGCGCCGCGCCGACAAGGCCTGCGCCGTGCTGGCGCTGGTGGGCGTGGTGAACGTGCCCATCATCTACTTCTCGGTGGTCTGGTGGAACACCCTGCACCAGGGTGCCTCGGTGTCTTTGACCAGCGCACCGTCCATGGCCGCCCCCATGCTGGCCGGCATGTTGGTCATGGTGCTGGCCTTCTGGATGTATGCCATCGCCGCCGCCCTGGCCCGGGTGCGCAGCATCATTCTCGATCGTGAACGTCATACCGAATGGGTCAAACATGCAGTGGAATAGTGTTTCCGAATTTTTTGCCATGGGCGGCTACGCCTTTTATGTCTGGGGCAGCTTTGGCATCACGGCCCTGGTCATGGCTGTAGAGATGGGGCTGATTCGGGCCCGGCGCAGGGAACTTATTGAACAACTCCGCACCGAACTGGCATCGCAAAGGAGTTCTCCATGAAACCTCGTCAAAAACGCGCTGCCATCATCTCCGGCGGCCTGGTCAGCCTGGCCTTGGCCACTTGGCTGGTGTTGAATGCGTTTGAAAGTAACCTCGTCTTTTTCTTCACCCCGACCCAGGTGGCCTCGGGTGAGGCGCCCCAGAACCGGACCTTTCGGGTCGGCGGCATGGTGAAAGATGGTTCCGTCAAACGCGACAACCTGACCGTCAACTTTGTAGTCACCGACACCGTCAAAGAGGTCCCTGTCTCCTACACCGGCATCCTGCCGGATTTGTTTCGCGAAGGCAAAGGCGTCGTAGCCCAAGGCCAGCTCGGCGCCAACGGCCAATTTGCAGCCAAGGAAGTCCTGGCCAAGCACGATGAAAACTACATGCCCCCGGAGGCCCAGCACGCGATGGACCAGGCCAAGGCCCAGCAAAGCATCAAGACACTGAAGTAACTCACGAGACGACACCCATGATCCCTGAAATTGGCCATTTTTCGCTCATCCTCGCGCTGTTTGTCGCGTTGGCTTTGGGCACGCTCGCCGTGGTTGGCGGGCAAACCGGTCGCCGGGACTGGATGGCGCTGGCGCGTCCCGGGGCACAGGTTCTCTTTGTACTCACCGCTTTTTCTTTTGGCTGCCTCACTTACGCATTTTTTACCAACGACTTCTCCGTTGTCTACGTCGCCAACCACTCCAATTCCAAGTTGCCCGACATGTACCGCATTGCCGGCGTGTGGGGCGGTCACGAAGGCTCGCTGTTGCTGTGGATGATGATGCTGGCCTCCTGGATGCTGGCTGTGTCGATCTTTTCGCGCCAGTTGCCCGACGCCATGGTGGCGCGGGTGCTGGGCATCCTGGCGTTGATTGCGGTGGGCTTTTTGCTGTTCATGCTGATCACCTCCAACCCGTTTTTGCGGCTCAGTGACATTCCCGCGGATGGCAAGGACCTGAACCCCCTCCTGCAAGACCCCGGCCTGGTGTTTCACCCACCCATGCTCTACATGGGCTATGTCGGCATGGCGGTCCCCTTTGCGTTTGCCATTGCCGCCCTGCTCAACGGCCGGCTGGATGCCGCCTGGGCACGCTGGTCGCGGCCCTGGGCCACTGCGGCCTGGGTGTTTTTGACCCTGGGCATTGCCCTGGGTTCCTGGTGGGCTTATTACGAACTGGGCTGGGGCGGCTGGTGGTTTTGGGACCCGGTTGAAAACGCCTCCTTTCTGCCCTGGCTGGTGGGCACAGCACTGATCCATTCACTGGCGGTCACTGAAAAACGCGGTCTGTTTCGCAACTGGACCATCGTGCTGGCCATCACCGCCTTTTCATTGAGCCTGCTGGGAACCTTTCTGGTGCGCTCGGGCGTGCTCACGTCAGTGCATGCATTTGCCACCGATCCCAAGCGGGGCGTCTTCATCCTGCTGTTCCTCGTGGTGGTGGTCGGGGGCTCACTGATCTTGTTTGCCATGCGCGCCAGCAAGGTACGCTCAGGTGGTGAGTTTTCATTGGTGTCGCGTGAGACCTTTTTGCTGGTCAACAACGTACTGCTGGCCACCTCGGCGGCCACCGTCTTGCTGGGCACCTTGTACCCCTTGCTGGTGGACGCCCTGAACATGGGCAAGTTGTCGGTCGGTCCCCCTTACTTCAACGCCGTGTTTGTGCCGCTCACCGTGCCGGTGCTGATATTCATGGTGATTGGCTCCTATGCCCGCTGGAAAAAAGACAGTGCGCGTGAGCTGGCCAAACGACTGAGCCCGGTAGCGGTGGCTGCCGTGTTGCTCGGCTGCGCCCTGCCCTTGCTAGCCGGCCCCTGGTCTGCCGTGGCGGCGATGGGACTGACTCTGGCGCTATGGATCGTGTTGGGCTCTGTGCTGCAGATCTACCGCCAGTTCAAGGACACGGTCAACTGGAAATCCACGCCGGTGTCGTTCTGGGGCATGCATGTGGCCCATATTGGCATTGCCGTCAGTGTGGTGGGCGTCACCATGGTCACGGGCTATGAGACTGAAAAAGACGTGCGCATGGCCATGGGCGACACCGTGGCGGTGGGCGGCTACACCTTCCGCCTGACTGGCATCAAGGACGTCGCTGGCCCCAATTACCGGGCGGACCGGGGTGATGTGGAACTGATCAAGGACGGCAAAGTCCTCAAAATGCTGCACCCGGAGAAGCGAACCTACTTCTCGTCCACCATGCCCATGACTGAAGCCGCTATTGACAGTGGCGTGAGCCGGGACGTGTATGTGTCCCTGGGTGAACGCCTCGAAGACGGACCCAACCCGGCCTGGGCGATCCGGGTGTACCACAAGCCATTCATCAACTGGATCTGGGGTGGGGCGCTGTTGATGGCGCTGGGCGGCACCATGGCGACACTGGACCGCCGCTACCGCAAGAAGCGGGCAGCTGCCACGGCCCAGCTCAAAGGCCTGGCGGCATGAAAAAGGCCTTGATTCCGCTGGTTGTTTTTGCTGTACTGGTGGTGTTTTTGGCCCTGGGTCTGACCCGTGACCCCAGCGTGGTGCCGTCGCCCTTGATCAACAAACCCGCGCCCGCCTTTGTCGCGCCGCAACTGATGGCACCCGACAAACAGTTTGCAGCCAAAGACATGCTGGGCCAGGTTTGGCTGCTCAACGTCTGGGCCTCCTGGTGTGTGGCCTGCCGGCAAGAGCACCCGGTGCTGATGGAGTTGGCCAAGGCCAAAATCGTGCCCCTCATTGGCCTGGACTACAAAGATGTGCCCGCCGACGGACTGAAGTGGCTGGCCCGCTTTGGTGATCCTTATGACGTGACGGTGACGGATCGTGATGGGCGCATCGGCATCGACTTTGGTGTCTATGGCGTGCCGGAGACTTTCCTGATCGACAAGGCCGGCATGATCCGCCACAAACACATCGGCCCCGTCACCGATGAGGCCCTGCGAGACACCATCGTGCCGCTCATTCGGGAGCTGCAAAAATGAAGTTTTGGCTCACCCTCCTGTTAGCGCTGCAATGCGCACTGCCCGCCCACGCCAATGAAGCCCTGCCACTGGCCGAAGACCCGGTGGTTGAAAAACGCCTGATCGGCATCTCGGCGGAACTGCGCTGCCTGGTGTGCCAGAACGAATCGCTGGCCGGCTCGCGTGCCGACCTGGCGCTGGACCTGCGCCGGGAGATTCGCACCCTCATCAAAGACGGCAAGACCGACGCGGAGATCACGGATTTCATGGTCAGCCGGTATGGTGACTTCGTGCTCTACCGCCCCCCCGTCAACCGGGTGACCTGGCTCCTCTGGTTTGGCCCATTTGTCTTGCTCATTGGCGCTGTGGTGGTGTTGTTGCGCATGGTGCGCCAAAGCCAGAACAGCAAGCAACCCAAGGGGCTCGATGCGGCTCAACGTGCCAAAGCCCTGGCACTTCTCCAAGATACGGAACTCCCCAAATGAGTATTTTCATCGCCATCGCAGCGGTCATCACGCTGCTGGCAGTCGCCTGCGTGCTCTATCCTCTGCTGCGCCCGGCACCCCCGGACGGTGTGTCCAGCCAGCGCCTCAATGCCGCCATTTACCGTGATCAGCTTGAAGCCCTGGAGCGCGACCTCGCCAGCGGACGGATCGGCCCTGCCGAGCATGAGGCTGCCCGGGACGAACTGCAATTGCGCCTGCTGGACGATACCGACGACTCAGCAGCCCCACTGATACAGCAACCATCCGGCTTCTGGACCGCCACACGCACCGCCTGGGTCATTGCCATGGTGATGCCTGCGGGCGCTGCCGCCATGTATGTCTGGCTGGGCAATCCCGCCGCCATGAACCCGCCCCCAACGGCACCCAGTGCCGCGCAAGTCATCCAGATGGTGGACACGCTGGCAGCACGCCTGAAAGCCAACCCCGACAACCCCCAGGGCTGGGCCATGCTGGCGCGCTCTTACAAAGTGATGGGACGGCTGGATGAAGCCGAACAAGCCTTCGTGAAAGCCGGCGACTTCGTCAACAAGGACCCGGACCTGTTGGTGGATTACGCCGAACTGCTGGCCCTGCGGGCCGACAACCGCTTTGAGGGCAAGCCACTGGCCTTGGTCAAACAAGCCCTGGCCCTGGCACCCCAGCACCCCACCGGCCTGATGGTCTCCGGCGTGGCGGCGTACCAAAGCAATGACTTTGCCGGCGCCGCAGCCCAATGGGAAAAACTATTGGCCTTGCTGCAACCCGGCTCGCCCGATGCACTGCAGATACAGGCCAACATTGACGACGCCCGGGCCAAGATGGGCCAGATGCCCCCCATCGACCCGGCGGCCGTGGGTGCCATGACACCGGAAAAAATCAACGAGATGGTAGAGCGGCTGGCACAACGCCTCAAATCCAACCCCGATGATCTCGAAGGCTGGGCCCGATTGGGCCGCGCCTACCGGGTGCAGGGGCGCTTGGCAGAAGCCGACATCGCCGATGCCCGTGCCAAAGGTGGAGCCGACCCGAGCAAACAACCCAAGCCCTGACAGCAAGCCGGGTTGCAACTACAAGGCGCGCTGGCGCCAGGCCAGGGCTGCGCCCAACCACAGGGCAATTGCGGAACACACCAGACCCCGAGCCAGTCCGCCGGGGCCATCCGCAATCCAGCCCACCATGGTTGGGCCCACAATCTGGCCCGCTGCAAACACAATGGTGAAGGCACTGATGCCCTTGGCCCAAGCTGCCTGCGGCAGGTTGTGCCTCACCAGAGCGGTGGTTGACGCCACCAACGACAAAAATACCGCACCAAACAGCACCCCCGAGGCAATGACCACCGGCCAGGCGACAGTCAGTGCCGGCAACACCGTCGCCAGCCCCAGCAAAGCGCACAACAGCGCCAGAACCTGACCGCCCTTGTACCGGTCCAGCATGCGCGCCCAGATGCGGGATGACGCCAGCACAGCCAGCCCCAAAAGTGCATAGAAAACCGTGATTTCTGCACCGCTGGCACCTTGCTCTTTCAATAGCGCAATCACAAAGGTCATGTAACCGATATAGCCCACACCAAACATCGCATAGCCCGCCAGGGCAAAGCCCAGCGGACGCCAGCTGAACGCCACTGCCGTACTGTCTCCCATCGCCGCCACGGGCGCCAGCTGCAATAAAACCCGGGCGGGCCAAAGCAGCAGCGCTGTCACCGCAACACAGGCCAGGGCCAAGGCCCACCAAGCCCAGGTCCAACCATGCGGCAACTCACCGGCGGCCGCCAGAACAACAGGCACCAGCAAGGCAGACAGCACAATGCCAAAACCCGTACCCCCGTAATACAGCCCGATCAAAAATCCTCCCCGTCCAGGCTGCAGTGCGCCCAGCCGCGCTGCCAACAGGCCACCCGCGATGAACACCAGCGCACTGGCCACACCCGCCAGCAGCCGCTGCACCAATAGAAACGCGGTGTCTGTAAAAAAACCGCTCAAGCCCATGAACCTAAATTCCTCAGTTACCCCGTAGCCGGGAGGAGCGGCTGCGGGAAGTTTGACTGCATAAGCGTAGGCTGAACATCATTTTTGGGTTTGGTTGTGATGATTTTTTCTACGATGTAGCGCACCAAAGCGGTCCATCG
>CAZBKX010000499.1:0-3269 GCA_964492535.1 uncultured Rhodoferax sp.
GCCATCATGGGCGGCAGCTACGGTGGCTATGCCAGCTTGGTGGGCATGACCTTTACCCCCGAGCGTTTTGCCTGTGGCATCAGCATGGTGGGTATGTCCGATATTGCGAGCCTACTGGAGAACACACCGCCGTATTGGGAGCTGGGCATGCCGTGGTGGATCAAATATGTGGGTGACCCCGCCAAGCCCCAAGACCGTGCGGTGATGGACAGCAAATCGCCCTTGTACCGCGCTAGCCAAGTCACCAAGCCCTTGTTGATTTTGCATGGCGCCAATGACCCGCGCGTCAAACTCGACCAATCCACCCGCATGGTGGACGCCTTGCGCCAAGCGGGCAAAGAGGTGGACTTTATCGTCTACAAAGACGAAGGCCACGGCAACCGCAAGTGGAGCACCAACCTGAGCTACTACCGCAAGACCGAGGACTTTCTCAGCACCTGCTTGGGTGGGCGCAGTAGCGGATTTGACTGGTTTCAGTTGGGTAGCTGGGCTTTTTGAATGAAAATATTGTGAGGGAACTCGTTGTGAAATGGGTTTTTGCACAATATTTGAATGGCTGGATAGTGACTTTAGGCGGCTTATGCCGCGCCGTGCAACATGGCCAGCACACTGCGGCCCAAAATTATGAAGCCCGCCAAGCAGCCCCCCCCCCAACACCACCTTTAAAAGTTTTTGGGTGCAAACCCATATAGAGCTTGGACCCCCACAGCGAAGGCCCAATCAACGCGGCAACGACCCCCACCCTATCGAAGGCAACATGTCCGCATGGACGCGGCCTGCCGCGACCATGGACACAAAGGTGCAGGCCAACGCAATGAAGTTGAAGTTTTGCATGACGGCACGGCGCGCATCTTTGGTGTAGCCCCGCAAGTTGCACCACAGCGCAGGTGTCAAGCCACTAGAGCCCCCCCAGCAAGGCCATGATGCCAACCAAAACGCCCACCAACGCATCACACAAACGACTGCCGGTTTGAATGCTGGGCAACCGCGATGAAAACAGCACGGCACAGGAAAGCACACTCACCACGGCGCCGCCTTCGGGGCCAATGTCAATCAGCCAACGACGGTTTTGATGACACCCAAGTTGCGCTCAATGATGACGATGGTGTTACCCGCATCGCGCAACTGGTGCAGCACCGTCAGGAGCAGTGCAACGTCCTCCAAAGGCCGGGGCGTCTGCCCCTCGTGCAATACCCGGCGCATGGTAGAGACGGCGGCGCACTGGACGGATCACGTCTTTCCCCGCCTGCCGGTGCGCCAGTGGGTGCTGTCGGTTCCCAAACGGCTGCGCTACTTCATGCAGCGCGACGGGGCGGTGCTCAACCGCCCTGCACATCGGCGCAGTCGCCTTCATTCACCGGTTCGGCTCCAGCCTCAATGAGCCAGCGCGTCAATTGGTGACTCAGTGAAGCGGCGATTTCGACGGAGGCGGGGTGCAGCTGCGTACGCAGCACAACCAAATCCATTTGGCATCCCAAGGTCTCGCCACTGAGCGGCTGGGTGCACTCAAACTGCCTGGGTCAAAGTAGGGTGTAACGAAGTAGACCACACCGCCCTCGGCGGTTGCGGCACTTACCAGGTGTCAATAGCCAGGGCAGGACCCCTCTGCTCGGGGCCTTGGGTGTGCAGCCCGGCCGCCAGCCAACGGCGGGTATCGGCCGGGTCAATCACGGCATCGATCTCCAGGGTGGCGGCCATGTTGAGGGCACTGCCCTGCGCATGGTGGCGGGCCAGCAGTTGCTCAAACAAGGCATCGCGCTGCGCCCCCTGAGGCAGCGCTTCGAGCTCCTTGCGGTAGCCCAGGCGCACCGCACCCTCCAGGCCCATGGCGCCGAATTCGCCCGTGGGCCAGGCCACAGTCATCAGCGGGGAATGAAAGCCCCCCGCCGTCATGGCCATGGCGCCCAAGCCGTAACCCTTGCGCAGCACCACACTGAAAAACGGCACACGCACATGCGCTGCCGCCACAAACAGGCGACTCACATGGCGCACCTGGGCGTGCTGCTCACTGTGCGGCCCCACCATGAAGCCGGGCGTGTCCACCAAGCTCACCAGCGGCAAGCCGTGGGCGTTGCACAGCTGCATGAAGCGCGCGGCCTTGTCGGAGGCGTCGGCATCCATGGCGCCGCCCAGATGCTGGGGGTTGTTGGCCATCAGCCCCACCGGGCGGCCCTCAATACGGGCCAGTGCGGTGTGAATACCCAGGCCAAAACCGGTGCGCAGCATCAACAGGCTGCCCGCGTCCACCAGAGCGGCCATGACCGCGCGGGTGTCGTACACACGCAGGCGGTTCTCGGGCACCAGGTCCCGCAGCGGCAGCGTGGGCGGGGCCAGCCACTCGGTCACCGGGCCCTGAAAGAACGACAGGTAATGCCGCGCAGCTGCGACAGCGGCCGCTTCATCGTCCACCAGGATGTCGATCACCCCGTTGCTGTGCTGCACGCTGCTGGGGCCGATATGCTCGGGCTTGAAGACACCCAGACCACCGCCCTCAATCATCGCGGGGCCGCCCATGCCGATGTTGCTGCCCCGGGTGGCAATGATCACGTCGCTGCAACCCAGCAGGGCGGCATTGCCGGCAAAGCAGCGCCCCGCCACGATGCCCACCACCGGCACCTGCCCGTTGAGCCGGGCATAGCTGGCAAAAGTAGCCACATGCAGGCCCGCCACGATGGGCATATCCACATCTCCGGGACGCCCGCCACCACCCTCGGCAAACAACACCACCGGCAGCTTTTGCTGCAGGGCAATGCCCAGCATGCGGTCGGTCTTTTGGTGATTGCGCATGCCCTGGGTGCCGGCCAGCACGGTGGCGTCGTAGGCCATGACCACGGCGCGGCTGTGCCCGGGGCCAAACAAGGCGGCATTGATGCAGCCAATGCCCGTCACCATGCCGTCGGCAGGGGTGTTCTGGATCAGGTCGGCTTCTGAGCGCCGGCTGCTCTGTGCCGCCACGGCCAGCGCGCCGTATTCCATGAAGGAGTTGGCGTCGCACAGGTCGGCAATGTTCTCGCACGCGGTGCGCAAGCCCAGGGCATGGCGCTTGACCACCGCCTCGGGCCGGTTGGCGTCGAGCGTGAAGGCCTGGCGGTCGAGCATCTTTTGAAGATCGGGGCGAGGCTCCTGGCCCGCTGCAGGGGGCTGCGACGGCAAAACAGGCACCGAAGGCTCATTTTTAGTCAAATGCCCCTCTGGCCGGCACGTTTCAATGCTTTGCGCAGTCAAATTCAATAGCACCTCTCCCTCAGCCACGACATCACCCTTGGCAA
>CAZBKX010000500.1:0-3316 GCA_964492535.1 uncultured Rhodoferax sp.
GTGGGCATTCCGGTCCTGCCGGGGGGTGAAGAACCGGGCGCCAAGGCCAAGACGCCAAGCAAAAAGGCCGTCTAGCCGTCGGATTGAAAGCCTTGATAGCTATTAATTCAATAGCGTCCGTGGTCTTCTTGTTGCACCAGAACGTTGTGCCAGATTGAGCAAAGCCCCCTTATGTCGTTTGCCAAACCCTCCCTCAAAGGCCGCGCCCTGCGGCTGTTGAGTGGGCGCGAGTACTCGCGGACCGAGCTGGAGCGCAAGCTGGCGAGTTTTGAAGAAGAACCCGGCACCCTGAGTCTGGCGCTGGATGACCTGCAGGCCAAGGGCTTCATCAGCGAGGCCCGGGTGATCGAATCGGTGATCCACAGGCGTACCGGCAAACTGGGGCTGATGCGCATCCGGCAAGAGTTGCAAGGCAAAGGGTTGGACCCTGAAGCGGTCGCTCAGGCGCTAGGCGGACTCAAAAACAGCGAGCGGGAGCGGGCACAGGAAGTTTGGCGCAAAAAATTTGGCGCGGTTGCCGCCGATGCGCAGGACGCCGCCAGACAAATGCGCTTTCTGGCGTCACGTGGCTTTGGCGGCGACGTGATACGTCAGGTAGTCAAAGGTGACTCTGACGACTGAAATAATGGAAAATCAGCCGCTGGCCGGCGTTTTTATTGATATTGAGGGTCTAAAAATATAGCATTTAACCGGTCAGATGAAGGGTCCGTCAGAGGCCCAGCATCAGTTTCAGGTTTTGCACCGCCGCGCCGCTGGCCCCTTTGCCCAGGTTGTCCAGCCTCGCCACCAACACAGCATGGTGAAAATCGTCGGCGGCGCCGTCATTGGCAAACACGCGCAATTCCATCTGGTTGGTATCAGCCAACGCCACGGCATCCAGTTTGTTATCGGGCGTGGCTGGCAACACACGCACCCATTCGCTGCCCACATAGTGCCGGGCCAACGCATCACGCAGATCCTGAGCGCGGGGTCGCCCGGGCAACGCGTCCAGGTCCAGCGGCAGCTGCACCAGCATGCCTTGTTTGAAATTGCCCACGGATGGGATAAAGACCGGCCGGCGCGACAGACCGGTGTAGCGCATGATTTCAGGCAAGTGCTTGTGCTTGAGGCCCAGACCGTAGAGCTCAAACGGCGGCGCCTCGCCCTTCTCATAGGCTTCGATCATGGTGCGCCCGCCGCCCGAGTAGCCGCTGACCGAGGGCAAGCTCAAGGGGAAGTCTTTAGGTATCAGCCCCGCATCAACCAGCGGGCGAATCAATGCAATCGCCCCCGTGGCGTAACAGCCCGGGTTGGCCACCCGACGCGACTGCGCGACCAGTGCGCCATGGCCCGCCACCAGTTCCGGAAAACCGAATACCCAGCCCGGTGCCGTACGGTGCGCGGTGGAGGCGTCGATGATCTTGGGGCCTGGCTGACCCGTTGACTGCGCGATGTCGTCGATCATCGCGACCGATTCAATGGCGGCCTCATCGTGCAGGCACAGCACTACCAGATCGGCCCGCGCCATCAGCGCGCGTTTGGCGGCCACGTCCTTGCGCAACTCGGGCGCAATACTGACCAGTTCGATCCCGGCCATGGACTGCAAGTGCTCGCGAATTTGGAGGCCGGTGGTGCCTGCTTCGCCGTCGATGAATATTTTGTGCATGCCTGAGAAATCCTCGCCAGTTTCAATTCAGATGGATGTTCAATAATTATGAATTATGTGAGCGACTAGCCGCCTGTTTTTTTGGTGCGTTGCAGCATGATACATTTGTGCGTTGCATTGAACAGTGCCGGCCCCAAAGCATTTGCGTTTTTTGGCCGGGTAAAAATCCCCCCTCCTGAGAGAGACCTCATGAAGATTCACGAATACCAAGGCAAGGAAATCTTGCGCCAAGCTGGTGTACCGGTGCCTCGCGGCATCCCGGCATTCACCGTTCAAGAAGCGGTGGAAGCCGCTCAAAAACTGGGCGGCCCGGTGTGGGTGGTCAAGGCGCAGATTCATGCGGGTGGTCGTGGCAAGGGCGGCGGCGTCAAGTTGGCGCGCTCGATTGAAGACGTCAAGAAGCTGGCGGGAGAAATTCTGGGCATGCAGCTCATCACCCACCAGACCGGCCCTGAAGGCCAGAAAGTTCGCCGCCTGTTGATTGAAGACGGCGCGGACATCAAAAAAGAATATTACGTCTCCGCCGTGACCGACCGTGCCACCCAGCGCGTGGCGTTCATCGTATCAAGCGAAGGCGGCATGGACATCGAGGGCGTGGCCCACGACACCCCCGAGAAAATCGTGACCGAGTTTGTTGACCCCGCCCTGGGCTTGACCGACACGCAAGCCAAAATGCTGTCCGACAGCATTGGCGTGCCCGAAGGTTCCACCGCCCAGTGCATGGATGTGTTGCAAAAAGTCTACAAGGTGTACATGGACACCGACGCTTCATTGGTCGAAATCAACCCCCTGATTCTTGAAGGCAACGGCGGCATCAAAGCCATTGACGCGAAGTTCAACTTTGACGCCAACGCGCTGTTCCGTCACCCCGAAATCGTGGCCTACCGCGATCTGGACGAAGAAGATCCGGCTGAAGTCGAAGCCAGCAAGTTTGACCTGGCTTACATCAGCCTGGACGGCGACATCGGTTGCCTGGTCAACGGCGCTGGCCTGGCCATGGCCACCATGGACACCATCAAGTTGTTTGGCGCCGAGCCTGCCAACTTTTTGGACGTGGGCGGCGGCGCCACCCCAGAGAAGGTCACGGAAGCCTTCAAGATCATGTTGAAAAACCCCAAGGTCAAGGCCATTCTGGTCAACATCTTTGGCGGCATCATGAAGTGCGACACCATCGCCACCGGCGTGATCACGGCTTGCAAAGCCACCAACCTCAGCGTGCCATTGGTCGTGCGCATGAAGGGCACCAACGAAGACTTGGGCAAGAAAATGCTGGCCGAGTCCGGTTTGCCCATCATCACCGCAGACACCATGGCTGATGCTGCGCAAAAAGTGGTTGCGGCTGTCAAAGCTGCTGCATAAGGAAAAACTATGTCGATCCTCATCAATAAAGACACCAAGGTCATCACCCAGGGCATCACCGGCAAGACCGGCCAGTTCCACACGCGCATGTGCCGGGACTACGCCAACGGGAAGAACTGCTTCGTTGCCGGGGTGAATCCGAAGAAAGCGGGTGAGAACTTCGAGGGTATTCCGATCTACGCGACGGTAAGGGAGGCGAAGGAGGCCACCGGCGCGACGGTCAGCGTCATCTACGTGCCGCCGCCGTTTGCCGCCACGGCGATCGACGAGGCGGTCGACGCGGGGCTCGATCTCGTGGTCTGCATCACCGAA
>CAZBKX010000501.1:0-1716 GCA_964492535.1 uncultured Rhodoferax sp.
AAAGGTCGCCTGAAAGGAACCCCTTGATCCAACCCATCATTGAGGTCCATGACCTCACTTTCGATTACCCCGGCTTTCGCGCGCTGGACCGGGTCAGCCTGTCCATTGCACCGGGCAGCGTCACGGCGTTGGTCGGACCCAATGGCGCGGGCAAGACCACGTTACTGCGCTGCATAGCCGCCCTGGATACGCCACTCTCGGGCACGGTGCGGGTCATGGGCCTGGACGTATACGAGTCGCCGCGGGAGGTCCATCGACAGATGGGTTACCTGTCGGACAACTTTGGCCTGTACAGCGACTTGACGGTGGCCCAAGGTCTGGAATACGCGGCGCGCTCGCAGGGCCTGCCAGACGCCGCCGTATCAGCTGCCGTGCGTGCCACCGCACAGCGCATGGGCCTCTCTGACAAGCTGGGCAACCTGGCCCAAGCTCTGTCGCGTGGGCAGCGCCAGCGCCTGGCCATTGGTCAAGCCATCATCCACAACCCCAAGGTGCTGCTGCTGGACGAGCCCGCCAGCGGACTAGACCCGGAAGCCCGCAGCGCGCTGGCCGGTGTGTTCAAGGCGCTGCAGGCACAAGGCATGAGTTTGCTGGTGTCCAGCCACATCCTGGCTGAGCTGGACGAATACTCCTCCCACATGCTGGCCCTCGACCAGGGCCGGGTGCTGGAGCACCGCGCACTCGCCACAGAAAGCAACGCCACAGCCCCCGGCATCGCAAACCGCGTGCTGAGGCTGGAGTTTGAAGGCGCGGCCGACGCCATAGTCCCCTGGCTGCAAACCCAACCCCATGTGGGCCTGCAGCATGTGCAGGGCACGACGGTGGATATCACGTTCAGCGGCCACCGCTCCGCCCAGGCCGCGCTGGTGGGCGCGTGTGTGGCCGCGGGCCATGCCCTGGTCAGTGTTGCCAGCATCACCGAGAATCTTCAGCAGTCGTATTTGAAGTCTTTGGCCGCCGAGCGTGCCACTGCCCACGCCCAAAGGAAGCAAGCATGAACCCCGAGTTTCGCCGCCAATTGTGGTTACAGTTTTCTGTAACGCGGCTGGCCCTGCTGCCACTGTTGCTGGCAGGTGTTTTTACCGCCGTCTACCTCAGCACACAGGCGGCACCAGCGGAGCCGCTGGCCGCCGTGGCCATGGTACTGTTTGGGGTTCTTGTGATGGGAATGGGCACTTTTGCGGCCGGTAGCAGTGTGATGGACGAGATCGCCGACCGCACCTGGGACCAGCAGCGCATGAGCGCCACGCAACCCTGGGCCATGACTTGGGGCAAGCTGGCAGGCGCGACCGCGTATGGCTGGTACGGCGGTGCCCTGTGTTTACTGGTGGCACTGCCCAGTGCACTGTTGCTGGAGCCACTCTCCTATGTACTCAAGCTGACGGCAATGGCCGTGCTGGCCGGTGTGTTCCTGCAGGCCCTGCTGATCGCCATCAACCTGCAGTTGCTCAAGTCCGGTAGCCGGGTTTCGCGCCGTGGTGGCGTGTGGGCACTGCTGATGGTGTTGTTATGGGGCAGTGGCCTGGTGTTGGGTGCGCTGCGGGGTGCGAATATTGACTGGTGGGGCCAAACATTTGAACCTAAATTCCTCAGTTACCCCGTAGCCGGGAGGAGCGGCTGCGGGAAGTTTGACTGCATAAGCGTAGGCTGAACATCATTTTTGGGTTTGGTTGTGATGATTTTTTCTACGATGTAGCGCACCAAAGCGGTCCATCG
>CAZBKX010000502.1:0-2197 GCA_964492535.1 uncultured Rhodoferax sp.
GCTGCAGGGGCGGGAAATTGTCCATCTGGCGGATCCGGTGGACGCGCTGGTCCTGCAAATCCAGGGATCGGGGCGGGTCCGTGTGACCGAGCCCGATGGCAGCCAGCGCATCCTTCGCGTCGCTTATGCCGGAACCAACAACCATCCCTACAAGAGCGTCGGCCGCTGGTTGCTGGATCAGGGCGCCGTGCGCGATGCCTCCTGGCCCGGCATCAAGGCCTGGATTGCCCAAAACCCGCAGCGTGTGCAGGAGATGCTCTGGAGCAACCCGCGCATGGTGTTTTTCCGGGAAGAGCGCCTGAGTGACCTGGATGCGGCTTTTGGTCCGCGCGGCGCCCAGGGCGTGCCGCTGACACCCGGGCGCTCGATCGCGGTGGATCCCGCGAGCATTCCCTACGGCACACCGGTCTGGCTGGCCTCCGCTGGCCCGACCACCAGCCTGCAAAAGCTGGTGCTGGCGCAGGACACAGGCAGTGCCATCGTGGGTGCCGTGCGGGCTGATTACTTCGCAGGCTGGGGCGTGGCCGCTGGCGAGCTGGCAGGTCGCCTCAAGCAGCCGCTGCGGCTGTGGGTTTTGTGGCCGAAGTAGAGCCACGCGAGTACCATAACGCCTTAGACACCTCATTTTTACGCTTCACTAAACGGAACTACCATGAACTCATCCATGCGCGACATTGACGAACGGACCAACCTGGCGGGCAACAGCATGTTTGAGCTGTTACTTTTTCGGCTGGGAGAGGGTGCGGGGTCTCAGCGGCGTGAGTTGTTTGGCATCAACGTTTTCAAGGTTCGCGAGATTTTGGTGATGCCAGAAGTCACCGTGATGGTGAATGCGCCTGCGTCGGTCATGGGCATTGCCAATATTCGGGGTCAGATGATTCCGGTCATCAATTTGTCGCAAATTGTGGGATGCAACCCCACCGAGGGGTTGGGCATCCTGCTCGTCACGGAGTTCGCGCGGACCACTCAGGCTTTTGCCGTGGAAGAGGTCAATGAAATTGTGCGCCTGGAATGGAAGCAGGTGCTATCGGCTGAAGGCCATGGGGGTGGTCTGGTGACCAGTATCGCGCGGCTGGATGGCAGCGCTGAAAACACCCGCCTCGCGCAGGTGCTGGATGTCGAGCAGATCCTGCGCGATGTATTTCCGCAACAACTCCAGGCCGGCAGGGAAGACGCGGTGATCCCCTTGCTGCAGTTGCCCCCCGGGACCGTCATCCTGGCGGCAGACGACTCTGCGGTGGCCCGGATGATGATCGAAAAGGGTCTCAAAGCCATGAACGTCCCCTACATCATGACCAAAACCGGCAAGGAAGCATGGGATCGGCTGCACGCTATCTCGGCCGCTGCGCAGGCTGAGGGAAAGACTATTCGGGATAAAGTTGCATTGGTTCTTACCGACTTGGAAATGCCCGAGATGGATGGTTTCACCCTGACGCGCAACATCAAGCAAGATGTTCGTTTCCAAGGCATCCCGGTCATCATTCATTCGTCACTCACAGGCGCCACCAACGAGATCCACGTCAAGAGTGTGGGTGCCGACGCCTACATCGCCAAGTTTGTTGCTGAAGAATTGGCGAGCACCATTCGTGATGTGTTGGCGCGGACCGTGCGCTGACCCGGCCGTGGCCCGGTTGCAAGCCCTGACCGGTCAGGTAATTTACTCCTGATATAGGAGCTACTTAGGCAAGTAAATCGCCGGCTAGAGGACTAAATCACAATCAATATGGTGTTTGGGCCTGTTTCAGGCGGCCTGGCGTGTGTCCAGCAGAATTCTTCTCAGGGGTACACACCACGGCTCATGCGGCCTTGACCTTCAAATGCCCCAGTGGCAGTGCGCTGCTGGCCTTGACCTCGCCCAGGGAGAAGCTGGTGTGCAGGTCTTTGACATTGGGCAGGTTGATCAGCACATCTCGGGCAAACTGGCTGAATGAGTTGAGGTCGCGGCTAACGACCTGAAGCTCAAAGGTGCCGGTGCCGCTGATGTAGTGGCAGCTCACCACCTCGGGGATGGCGCGTATCGCTTCTTCCAGCGTGCGCAAGACATCCCCGGCGTTGCGGTCAGCATCCAGCCGCACAAAGGCCAGCACGCCCAGCCCAATTTTGTGCCGGTCAATCTCGGCCCGATAGGCCTTGATGAACCCCGCCTCCTCCAGCGCCCGCACGCGCCGCCAGCAAGGCGCTGCACTCAGGCCCACCC
>CAZBKX010000503.1:0-1636 GCA_964492535.1 uncultured Rhodoferax sp.
GACCCTGGTGCTGACGCCGCTGGCCATGCTGGGGGTGTTGGTGACGCCGCTATGGGATTGGGCCGCGGGTGCTGTGCTGGTCATGCGCTGGGTGTTGCAATGGCTGGCGTCGTGGCCCTTTGCGACCTTGTCCCTGGCTCAGGCGCCCTTGTGGGCCGGTGCCGCAGGCGTAGTGGGTGGGGGGCTGCTGGCCATGCAGCTCCCACGCAGCGTGCGGCTCCTGGGGGTTCCCTTGCTGCTGCCGGTGCTGCTTTGGCAGGCACCGCGACCGCTTGTGGGGCAGTTTGAGCTGCTGGCGGCCGATATCGGGCAAGGCAATGCCGTCATCATCCATACCGCGTCGCATGCCCTTCTTTATGATGCCGGCCCGCGTTTGGGACGTGACACGGACGCCGGTCACCGCGTGCTGGTGCCCTTGTTGCGTGCGCTGAATACGCAGGTCAACACGCTGCTGCTCAGCCACCGGGACAGCGACCATGTTGGCGGGGCGCTGGCGGTGCTGGCCATGCACCCGGGTGCGGCGCTGCTCAGCTCCATAGAGCCTGAGCATGAGTTGCAGGCGGTCCGTCCGGCGACCCGTTGCGAGGCCGGGCAACGCTGGCGCTGGGATGGCGTCGATTTTGAAGTCTTGCATCCGCGCGCCGAAGACTACACAGCAGGTGCCAAAGCCAACACCTTGAGTTGCACCCTGCGCATCAGTAACGGAGTTCAGTCTGTGTTGCTGGCGGGCGACATTGAGCAGGCCCAGGAGGCGCGCCTGGTTGCGCAGGGCGCTGACATCCGCGCCACAGTATTGCTGGTGCCACACCATGGCAGCAAAACGTCCAGCAGCGCCGCCTTTCTGGATGCGGTGCAACCCCGGATCGCACTGGTGCAGTCGGGCTACCGCAACCGCTTTGGGCATCCGGCACAATCCGTTTTGGTGCGTTATGCCGAGCGCAGCATTCGGGTGATTGATTCGCCTCATTGTGGTGCGGCCACATGGAAATCAGTCAACCCTGCGCAGGTGCAGTGCCAGCGAGAACAGGCGTTGCGTTACTGGCATCATCGGGTGCCTTGACGCAGTTGGCGCAAAGCTTGCTAAGCTATCAATAAGAGAGGGCTTGTTTATGAATAAATTTGACGAGATGTACACCCAGCTGCCCTATGAGTTCTTTACTCACGGAGCCCAAATTCGCGATCATTACAAGATCTATGACGAATGGCTGGCCAGCCAGCCTGGCGACATGATGGCCAAGCGGCGCGAAGAAGCCGAGATGATTTTTCGGCGTGTTGGCATCACCTTCGCCGTTTATGGCGAAAAAGACGAGGAGGGCGCAGGCAATGAACGCCTGATTCCCTTTGACCTGATTCCCCGCATCATTCCCGCGCACGAATGGGCCAGTATGGAACGCGGTCTGGTGCAGCGCGTGACCGCCCTCAACCGGTTTATTCATGACGTGTACCACGATCAGGAGATCATCAAGGCGGGTGTGGTGCCGCGTGAGCAGATTGAGCACAACGCCCAGTTTCGCCCCGAGATGATGGGCGTTGACGTGCCGAACGGTATTTATTCTCATATTTCCGGCATCGACATCGTGCGTGCCTCCAACGCCCAGGGCGAAGGCGAGTACTTTGTGCTGGAGGACAACCTGCG